>JAPPII010000012.1 GCA_028820845.1 Candidatus Poribacteria bacterium | reverse complement strand
TCTGCCAGCAACTCAAATCACCCTCACTCAAATTTAACGCTGCGTAAGTCCTATCGGATTTATTTACATAAGCCCAGGCAGTAATTGACCACGCCTCTTCCAGATACATACTATCCGAGTCAGGAATGATAACCCGATCGTTTACCCCGTTTAAACTCAGGGCAGGACCATCGGGTCCTTTGACCCATTTTCCGCCTTGAAGTTCACCGTGATTTTCGTTTCCAGAGATATCGTTGATAACATCGCCTTTACCTTCATCGAGTAGCCAAATGCCTCTTGCGGTTTCAAAGTCGATCTCGGCATAAGTTTGCACTGTGAAAGTCAGACTGATGGTAATTATCGCTAAGCAAACTATAATGGTTTTCATCAAGATCTTCGGGATGGAACTCCAAGTCTTTAGACTTCGGAGAAAATCCCGCTCCTATAGTGAAAATTAAGGCGTGTTAGCACCTTAAAATCTGATCGTTTCGCATTTTGGCAAAGCCGTTGCCCTTCCAAAGAGTACAACGAAATACCCGCCTTGCCGAACCCACTTATACGTGTCAATCCATATTTGATGTGCTTCACGAGGGTGTTCTTTACCAATCCATTCCAGGTCGTCCCACCATAGCGAGGACGTTTCCCCCCTTTTTGAGGATTTTGCCGATATAACTCACGTCTGATAATCGCTATGGGCGAAACACAAAACATATACTTATTATCAACAACACTCCTACCTCCAACACACCTATAGGCTAAGCACCAACTATCTACGCAATGTGCCTCAAAAGTATCAGTGAGTTTATTAGATGACTTTTTTAGACTCAACCTATCGCGAATCTCTTTCGTCTGCCAACCCTGAAGTGTCAACAGCTCCCACTGCTTCTCGATCTCAGTGTAGAACCAGTGTTTGCCGACTTCCAGCGGACTAAAGGCTCGATTCCACTTTCGAGTGCTCTCTATCGTTTGCGCTTTGATGTCTTCTACACAGATAGACGTAATAGGGAACATTTTTGACAGCCAATCAAGGATACGGAGTTTCCACTCCCATCTCGCACGCGTGCCAGCAGGAATACGTTCCTTGTTCGCAAGCCGATTGGTGCGACACTTTCGGTTTGGACACTTCCGTGAACGTCTGCCTCTGCGGAGTTCGCGGCGTTTTCCAACCTTCTTGCCGACTTTGTTATGTGCATCTGCCTGAACATTGAAATAGGTATGTGCTGCGGACTTGATGGTAAAGCCTTCTTTCTTATTGCCGGGGTCCACACCAACTGCGATTTTCTGCTTATAATTCGCAGAGGGGTCTACATTCAATCGGACACAGAAGACCCCATTTTTCCAAAACGGTGTTGCCTTTCCTGATTTTATCCACTGCCCGGCACGCTGGGGTGTTGTTGGCATCAGTGGATTTTGGTTTTTATCCACGACTGGAACAAACATAGTTTGTAAGCTCCCTTGCGGGTTGTATATTGCCCCATCCAGATCACGAGTTCGTAGAGAAATCAGACTTGGGGAGCATCCGAAACGTACTTGCGGCTGCCACGCCGAGAACTCGCGATATAACGAATGCGCGTCTGGCATTCGTAAAGACTGTAGAAAACTGTTTAACTTGTGGGTCCCCGTGTGGCTACGGATATTCACAGGTCTCCCAAGTCTTTAGACTTGGGATGTTGACTTTTACCTCCTAAAGGTTGAGCTTTCCATTAAGTTCTGTTTTGAAAAAGACTGTGTCACTCTAACTGAAACGAAGCGATCTACGCTTCTGAATTTACCGCCTGAATCAAGGCGATGATGTATCCGAACTGAAACGCCCACGCTTGTCGGACACGACCAGAAACACCGGGAGGTGCTGGGTCATCTGAATGCCCTGGTGCGTGGTCAGGCATGAGCATGTAGGGATATTCCACATCTCGCAGTGTTTGTGCGACCTTATGCATGTCCAAGTGTCCTTCGTCGGGCCAGACTTCTTGGAAATTGTGTAATCCGCCACGGATGTTGCGAAAGTGGATGTTAAAAAGTTTTTTCCGCTCGCCGAAGTAGCGGAGGATTTCGTAGAATTCGGTAGCGGGATCGTCTAAACCCTCCGAAACTGTACCACAACAGAAGTTAAAGCCGTGATACGGACTATCGACGATTTCAGAGAAGCGTTTCAAGCCGTCGAACACGGGGTAATTCCAGCGTTCAACACCTCTCAAAATAGGAGCGGGTGGATCGTTCGGATGGCACGCCATTTGGACACGATTTGCCTCGGCAACCGGAATGACGCGCTCAAGGAAATAAGCGATTCGGTCAAACGCCTCTTCACGACTCACCTCACCTGCTTCTGAAAGTGTTTCGTTGTCATATTTGGAGAAGTCAAACGTACTGTAACGTGAACCGCCGCGTCCGAGGGTGCTTTCTGTTCGTTGATGGCTCAGGATGCAGAAATTATAGTTCAAACCGCGTAACCCTGCCGCTGCAGCATTTTCGATCATCTGGCAGACGGCATCGAGGTCCTTATCGCGTTGTGGATCTTGGGCGAATATGATGCTTTTTGGAAGCCCGATGTGAATCATTTCGAGGCTGACCCCGACTTCGGCTGCCTCTGCCTTGTGCCGAATCAGTGTTTCGGTTTCGGTATTCCCAACGGAGGCATCCATGTGCGTTACACCGTGGCGAACAAGGAATGCCAACTCTTTAGGAGAGGTCCCGATGCCTTGAACACCGACGTGCATCTCCGCCTTTTTGCGTGGTTGCTGTTCGGTTCTATCCATCGCTTCATTACTCCTTTAACGATCGAGTGTCCTAATCAACGTGTTGCCCTCAGATAACACTTATGCATTGTAGCAGGACATAAAAGTGATGTCAATTCAAAATCGGAAGGCGGGAACGGAAAATTTTCTGGACATACAGGCATGTCTATGCTATTCTAACTACCACAGTATTTCATAGCGTTTACGTAACAGAGGAGACACGATGGAAACCAACGAAGACTATACTTCGCTTGTACCGCATTACACATTCGCGGAGACGTTGGAAGAACAAGAAGCGCAGTTGGAGACGAATCCCTTGATGCAACGGCTCATCGCTGCACGAAAGGCTTATGAAGGCGACCCACATCGTCCTATCTATCACTATATCAACCCTGAGGCGATGCTTAACGACCCGAACGGTCTGTGTTTCTGGCAGGGACGCTGGCATCTTTTTTATCAGGCGTATCCACCTGAAGATACGCGGCAGCATTGGGGACACGCAATTAGCGACGACCTCATCCACTGGCGCGACCTGCCTTATGCGATCTATCCGAACCCCGAAAGATGCTGTTTTTCGGGTGCAACGCTTGTAGAGGAAGACCGCGTGATTGCGATGTACCACGGAACGGTTGTTGGGAACATGGTAGCAGTATCAAGCGATCCGCTGCTCCTGAATTGGGAGAAGGTCTCCGGCAAAGCGGTCATTCCAGCGAAACATGCCGATGGCACGACACCGGTGTATCGCGTCTTTGATCCGTGTATTTGGAAAAAAGATGGTTTGTATTATTCACTTTCAGGTGGCACGCTCCCGCACGGACCCGGTGGCAAACGTATCCGCGCAAACTTTTTGCTCCGTTCAGCAGACCTCGCGAATTGGGTCTATCTGCATCCGTTCATTGAGGATGACCAGTTCACATTGGTCGGTGATGACGGTGCCTGCCCGTATTTTTGGCCCATCGGGGACCGACATATACTCCTCTTCTTCAGTCATATAAGCGGTGGGCAATACCTGCTCGGTGATTATGATACTGAACGCGACAAATTTGTTGTGACAGCAGGGGCGAAAAACAATTTTGGCGCAGCATCACCCGCCGGTGTCCACGCCCCTTCGGCAACGCCTGATGGCAAAGGTGGACTCATCGTTATCTATAATATGAATCCAGCGAAGCCTACCAAAGGCTGGAATCAGATTATGACGCTACCCCGCCGACTGACCCTCCTCTCCAAAGATGAAGTCGGTGTTGAACCCGCAGGTGATATTGAGTCGTTGCGGTATGCGCATCAGCAGGTCAATGCGATGACCTTACCCGCAAACGAAGAAATCGTCTTGGAGGGTATAGTGGGCAATGCGATGGAACTTAAACTCGAAATCGATCCGAAATCGGCACCAATGGTTGAATTGAACGTCCTACGTTCACCACAGAAGGAGGAGTTCACTCGTATTGCTTTCTTCAGAGAACGCGGACTGCGCAACCCAGACATACCTGACCGTGTGCGTGATAGTCTCCTTACAATTGACTCATCGTATTCGTCAACTGCACCAGATGTCCTTTCACGTGCGCCTGAGACTGGACCGGTCTCCATTGCCCAAGACGAGACTCTCAAATTACGTGTGTTTGTTGATAAGAGTGTCGTAGAGGTATTCGCCAATGGGAAGCAGTGCGTCGCGATGCGTGTCTATCCGGACAGGGAAGATAGCCTTGGTGTGTCGTTGCGTTCACAAGGGCAAGCCTGCGAACTCAAATCGCTAAACGCTTGGCAGATGAAGAATATCTATGAAGAATAGCGGAACCTCAAATACCTCCATCAAATACGCCGCAGACCTTGATAATGTTAGAGAGGTCACACTCTATGGCACAGCGGATTTATCGTTCTGGAAAGAGGCGTTGCGCAAGCAAGGTTTCTTTCCGTATCAGGAAGCCGATAAGGCGATTCTATTGCTCAGCGCGATAGACGCAAAATGGAGGGGATTTAAATTTCGTGAGTTTGTTATCGCTGTTGGGGTCTGCTATAATGAAAATGGAACGAGTTTGGATGGATACTATCTGCCACACGCATTTAATTCCTCCAGACTCTTGGCTTTTTCGGAGAAGGTGTTTTTTCGGACTCCTTATTCTCAAGCCGACATCCAACTCGAAAACAAGCTCCCGGCTTTTATTAAATTATACCATAGGGTAGAGGTGCTTCTCCATGCAGAAATGGCTGTTCCTGAGGTGCCGCCCATCGTGGAGGATCTGGAGTGGAAGGGACCGATTTTTCTTCCGAATAGACGTGGTAAATTCTTCGCGATCTTGGCGGGTGAAACGGCGATCTATCCGTTTTTACCGGAAGTAGATCGGTTTGAAATCAAGCCGAGATCTCGCTATAACATTTTCCAGCAGCTGATTGACAGCAATTTCACGGGGAGCGTCTGGGGTCTGAGAAGCAGTGCCCGGCACGCGAAGTCGAAAACTTATGAATAAATGTGTGGTAGATACGCTCTATCTGGCAAGATAGAACTTACGCATTTTCTCTTAAAGTCCCGCTGATAAGGGGGGAATGCCATAAGGAGAACCTTCATACCGTTGATTGATTTAGTGGTTAAAAATAACACATTCTCGGCTCATATATTAAAATTGTGTAAGTCCTGAAGATTTGAAATTTCGGGAGGAAGAGTAGAAAAACAAATTATGGCAACAGACTACAAAAAGATAGCTGAAGAGCATCGAGTGGGTTATGGCTCATTTAAACATCATCGTAGTTTCTTCTACGAGCAACTTTACAAAGAAAAAACGCATTGCATCTATGAGCTTATCCAGAATGCTGTTGACAGCAAAAGTTCGCAATTGGAACTGAGATTGAAAGAAAACGAACTGTTCGTTTGGAACGATGGGGATCAGTTCAGCGAAAAAGATGTGCGTAATATCTGTTCGTTAGGTTCAAGTAGTAAAGATTTAACGCAAATTGGGACTTTTGGCATCGGTTTCAAATCGGTTTACAACTACACAGATTGCCCAGAAATATACTCTGGGAATGAACATTTTTGTATCCGAGATCTTACGCAGCCTGAAGGCATTGATAAGATGATACCGCAAATTGTAGAGCAAATTAGCCGAGGTCGAACAGTCTTCCGTCTGCCTTTTAAAGATGATCTGAGTCAGGAAGACATAGGGCTCTTGAAAGATCAGTTCTGCAAATTAGGTGAGAGATATGTTTTGTTATTCCTACGCGATCTCCAACGAGATTTCAAAAGACCCTTCAAAACAATTAAATGGATTGATGAACGCGATGATCAAACCGGAATTTGTTCCTGTATCCATCATCGTCATAGTAAGATTCAAGGCGCGTCTGAAGTTGAGTTGACAATGTCACTGAATGGTGAAAATCAATTATCAGAGATGTTCCTCGTTTTTCACAAAGTGGTTCAACCTCCACAATATGTGATTGATGCACTCTTAAAGCAGACTAAACATGACGAAAAACGACAGAAAATTCAAAAGTCGGCGAAAAAACGACAACCAATTGAAATTGCGTTCAAACTACATAACAGTGGTAGTATCACAGCAATAGATGGCAATTGTGTGCTGTTTGCTTATCTTCCTACGCAGAAAGAGACGCACCTGAAATTTCTCATTCAGGCACGGTATCAGACAACATCGGGACGTGAGGGTATCCAATCTCCAAGTGAAAATCCATGGAACAGATGGTTGGTTCAAGAGACCGCTAAATTTCTCCCTGAAATTTTGGAACAGTTGAAGGCGGCTGGATTGCTTGAGCCAGCATTCTTTAGTGTACTACCTCTGAACGAAGATAATGTGCCAAGTGAATTTTTACCTATTGCTGAGGCACTCCAAAAAGCGATGCAGGAAAGAGCGTTCGTGCCAACGGAAGATGGGAGGTATGCCAAAGCGGAGAACGTATTTTACCCACACCACGGATCCCTGCGAAAATTGGTTGAGTGCAGTTGGATATATCCGAACAGTAGTTGGTTGCATGCGGATATAGGGCGATCTGGTCGTGCTTTTCGCGTTATGCGTGAAGCAAAAATAAAAGAAATAAATTTCAGCCAAGTATTGAATTGGCTTGAACAGCGAGACTGCAATTGGTTTAAGACTAAATCTAATGAGTGGCTGCGTTCCTTGTATAACTATTTGAATAGTCAGCAGTCTGAATTGGAGCGGATAAAGAAACTACCGCTGGTTCGACTTGAAAACGGGCGACATGTGTGTGCCAGTGAAGCATTCTTTCCGCCGGAGACAGATGAAGCGCGGAAAGAAATTGCACCTTTTCTCGACGAGTTGCCTATTCTTCAGTCAGCCCTTCTTGAAGGCGAAGAAGGGAATGACATCAAAGCCTTCCTTGATAAGTTAGACGTTGAGGGTTTAGATCCTGAAGATATGATTGGAAAATGGATTCTCCCGCAATATTCTCGGTGTGACAAACCCTCTAAAGAACAGAATCTTTTGCATGTCCGTTATATTTTCAAGGTGTGGGACAAACTTTCAGGATATGAGCATAGGAACTTAAAGAAAGAAATTAGTGAAACTCCAATCCTGCAGGCTTATAATGGTGCCCAACCAGACACTGTTGATTTTGTAAAACCTTGCGATACCTATTTACCACAAGCCTACACCGGTGATATGGATTTGGAAACCTATTTTTCAGTGTCCAACGGTGAATATTGGTTTGTAGATGGTGGATATCTGGAGGGCAATTCTGATTCAAAAGAGTGGTTCAAGTTTTTGAAGGCGATTGATGCTATGGATACGCCGCTGGTTATTGAGCAAAAAATTGAGCCTGATTCATGGGATGATCAAAAGTTTAGCGAAGAACTTGCTAAGCGTAATATTAAACCCGAGCATCCTACGCGATGGCCGGAAAAGAGTATAACAGACCGTTATCTCTATTGTTTACCGGAGATATTGAATAAAATAAGCAAAGACAATGAAGCTAATCTGGCACGCTCCATTTGGCACTTGTTGGTTAAAATGGTTAAGCCACTTCCATCAGAATCATGGCAGAGGGACCACCTCTTTAACAGTCGCTTTCAAGGTATTTATCATTGGTTTCGTAACAAATGGAAACAAGAATTCTTTGATGCTACATTTTATCGTGAACTACAAGAAACTGCATGGCTCCCTGATGAAGATGGTAAGCTTCATCTGCCCTCTGAGTTGTTCGCTCCAACTGAGGATAATCGTAGAGTTTTGGGTGAAAGTGTAGCTTACCTACGCTCTGATTTTGATGTCAGCCAAGATAACGAAGCTGCCCGATGGTTGGCTGATAGTATATTGCACGTAAATCTGAAGGCAGATACAAACAGTGTGCTCAACTACCTGGGAACCCTGAGTGGCACAGAAGACACAGAAGCCAGTATTGAAAAGGTTTTACCACTTTATCGCTTTTTAGAAGACCAAGGCGCACGTCGAGAAGCGGAATTCAAAGCAAAACCTCTCATCTTTATTTTTGATCCAGAGCCAAATTGGTGGAAGAGCGATGAGGTTTTTTGGGAGAACGAGAGTGCAGTTTTCGGTAACCATCGTGGTTATCTCAAAGAGAATTATGCGGATTATGAAAGAACACTAAAGCCTTTTTTTATTGCTTTGGGAGTCACAGCAAGTACCGCAGCCTCCGACTACGCTCGTGTTATTCGCGAGGTTGCGTCTGGAGAGAAAGCTGAGATTGCTGAGATTGCTGAAATTCTTCCTCGTGTTGAAGTGCTTTACGGCCGTTTATGGCAGTCTCTACGAGAAGGCGGAAGTTCGCTGGAAAGTAAGGAGTGGCAGGAAGAATGGGAGCGAACACTTAAAGGCAGATGTTGGCTGGGCAAAACAGGGGATAAATACGATTTTTTCTCTTTGCATGAATTAGTTTGGAAGGACGACGATTACCGCTCTCGGCTTTTTAAAAAAGAAGAGATTCCATTTTGGGCGTTTGACAAGGACTTGTTGGAACTTGCAAAATGTCTGGGCGTAAAAGGGTGCTATGAACTTTCGGAGGTCGAATTTAACTATTGTGGTGACCGAGGAGAAGATCAAATTTGGTCGGAAAAAGTGCAAAACCTGTATCCATATATTTATGATTTCCTCAATTCACCGCGTCTGTGTGAACAATACAGAGAGGAACAAGCTGCTGAGATTTTAAAACGACTATCGGTTCACCAGGCTCAAAGGTTAGAAGTCAGGTACAGGTTGAATGAAGCGTCCGTTTCCGATCCAAATCCACGCCAGAGTTTTTTAGAGAAAGAAAAGGGAATACTCTGGTTAGGATTAGAGGAAGATGAAGAAGCATATCCAGATCTCATCGGCGATGCCTTACAAGATGATTTTCGCATCGACCAACTCCGCGAGTTTGTCAAGGATCTATTACCGTCAGTAAATCTGTCTAAGACTGCCCTATTGAGTTGGAAACGCCGAGGTTTCCAGGCCGATCTCTGTCTGTCACCATCAGAGTCAGATTCTGAAGGAAATGAAGAGAACTTGTCGAAATCTGTTGATGAGAGACTTATGGGTGAGGCTGGTGGCAAAAATGATTCAGAAACGAATAATTCTGAATCCGAAACGCCAATGGTTCATGAGGGTCCAGAAACTGGAAGTGAGGATGGCGATTCAACTGAGGATAAATCTGAAGCTCCGGTGCATCGACCACGTCCAAGTAGAGGTGGCGCGCGCTGGCCCGGTGGAAGTGGGAGCAGCACACCTAATAGAAGGACGGGTACCGGCTATGGTGGTGGCGGTGGTGGAGAAGGGGACAAACATAGGACTTTAAAGAAGTATTTGTCAGATAATCCTTCACTGTTTGGTGAAGGATTAAAATTGATTGATACTGAGTATAGATTCGGTTCAGGTGATGAGGCAGATATCTTGTTTGAGGATAGTTCTGGAAACCCTGTAACCGTGGAAGTGAAACCACCGATTTCATCTGGTAGCGATCAAGAAGTTTGGCAAGCCGTGAAGTATAAACATCTTGCAGCTGTCAAATATGGTTTGCCATGTGAACAGGTCCGCAGCATCCTTGCAGCACCGCAAATCCCTGACGGTGTCAAAGAAGAGTGCAAACGGCGAGGAATTGAACCTTTTGAGGTGACTCAACGGTAGGAACCATAAGTGTCAATTTAGGGATTTTTCGCGCCATTTTGTCGTAGAGGTTCCACAAATGCCGCCCCTATGGGGCTTAGTTCTTTGCAGAGACACGTTTCTACACAGATGCCTTCTCTACAGGACTAAAGAGGGTTTCTGGAGTGTTCAAAGTTTCTGGCTCAAACCCGGCGCAGTTGGAAACAGTGCCTACCGGATCTGGGATTACAACGGTTATTTTTTCTAAAATTGACACCTATGGTGACCCAACGGTAGGAACCTACAAATGTCTATGAAATTCATCGATCTCTTCGCGGACTGTGGTGGTATGACGCTCGGATTCCAAAACGCTGGATTTGAAGCAGTTGCCGCTTTCGATAATTGGGAACCAGCCGTTCGGGTCTATCGCGCTAATTTTGCACATGACATACACAAACTTGATCTCAGCGATTGGCAAGAAAGTCTAATGATATTGGACTCATATCAGTTTGACATGATTATTGGAGGTCCACCGTGTCAGGATTTTTCGCATGCCGGTAAACGGAACGAGAATTTGGGAAGAGCGGATTTGACTATAAGTTTTGCGCAGATTGTTGCTCATACAAGACCGCAATGGTTTGTGATGGAAAATGTGGATAGAACCGTGAAAAGTCAGCGATATAGGCAGGCAGGTGAGATTCTCAGGGGAGCAGGATATTCGCTGACTCAGCGGATTTTGGATGCCAACCAGTGTGGCGTTCCCCAAAAACGAAAACGCCTCTTTCTGATCGGCGAGTTAGGATTATCGCCATCTGTGGATAGCAGATTCCTTGCAAGTTGTTTGGATAACAATCTGGTCGCTGAACCAATGACAGTACGCGACTACTTCGGAGATAGTCTTGACATTGCACACTATTATCGGCATCCTCGTAACTACAGTCGCCGCGCTGTCTTTAGTGTTGATGAGCCGAGTCCAACGGTGAGAGGGGTTAACCGTCCAATTCCGAAAACTTACAAGACACATCCAAAGGACACCGCGCCGGTTTCAAAGGAAGTGCGTCCACTCACAACTTTGGAACGAAGTTATCTCCAAACGTTTCCAAAGAGTTTTCATTTTGATGGGTCGAAAACCGATTTAGAGCAAATGATTGGAAATGCAGTCCCGGTAAAACAGGCGGAATACATTGCCCGTTGCATTGATGCCTATATTTCGGAAAAGAGAAATCCTTCGGATTCAGTTCAACAGGACTCTATTCAGTTACTCCTATTCCGAGAATCAAGATCACACAGTTTCTAAGGGTCCTTGAAATTGTGATACAGCCGTTGAAGCAAAACAGGTACTAAATCTATGCTTTATTAATACGGATCTCCTGAGTAGGCGAGATGGAGGAACCGAGTGAGCGAAATTGTCCAGAAGGTTACTGCTTTTATCACACGTGAACGAAACGGTGTCAAAGAATTGCTTGTTTTCAAACATCCGACGACAGGCACCCAAATCCCTGCGGGGACTGTTGAAAAGGGTGAAGATATTGAGACTGCTGTGAAAAGAGAAACTTATGAGGAGACGGGCTTGCAGCTTGTAGAAATTGAAAACTATCTGGGTTGTTTTGAAAATGAATTAGAAGATAACCAAAGAATAATAACGGAAACAACGCAGGTTTATATTGAACCCGACTTAACTGCCATTCCGTACAAACGAATGCTGCCCAAGGGACTTACCGTTAATTACCTTTCCACACGGGAGAATTTCACACGCGTTTCGTACATTGAGTATGAGTTTGACAAATTTCACAAGCCTATACATATTGGGACTAACATTACCGGATGGGTGCGGAATGAAAACTTAAGTGCGGAGAAGAAAAGACATTTTTTTCTTATGTCCACACAGGAGGAAACAGCGGATGCGTGGGAATTAAAGAGCGATCTGGGGCACATTTTCAAGCCTTACTGGACACCACTTTCGCCGAAACCTAACATTATACCGCCACAAGATAGATGGTTGGATTTTGTCTATGAGAAAATCTGAATCGTGATAAAATGTGCATGAGACGTAGGAGCGAGGTAACCTCGCCCCTACAGTTAGCGTATTGGAAAACGGAGTAGAGAAAACATGAAAAATCTTAAACTGACTTCACTCGGACAAATTCCGGAAGCAGACATCACCTTTGGAGATCTGACGGTGTTTGTCGGTGAACAAGCAAGCGGAAAAAGTATCTTATTACAACTTCTAAAGCTCATTTTAGACGCGGGCACTATTACGCACACTCTGAAAAAACACGGTTTTGATTGGCAGAAAAAAGTTGATAATTTTCTGTTCCTTTATTTCGGTGAAGGGATGCAGACGATCTGGAACACAGATGAGACAAAAGTCAGCATTGATAAGGTAGATTTTACACCTCGAAAGGCATTATCAAGAAGAAAAACAAAGGAAAACCTATTCCTGATACCGGCGCACCGGGTTGTAACGCTTAAGGACGGCTGGCCCCGCGCGTTTACAGACTATGCAACAAGTGATCCATACGTTGTTAAGGCATTCAGCGAGGAGTTACGCCTATTATTGGAAAAAGGACTGGGTTCAGGTAAGGGGCCGATCTTCCCGCAAGTAGGGCGCATGAATAAGACACTTCGAGACGCGATCAGGGAAAGCATCTTCGGAGACGCTGAAATTAGATTGGATAGGTCAGGATTACGTAAACGCATTGTCTTAGACGTTGCAGGCACTCAGTTACCATTCATGACTTGGTCAACCGGACAAAGAGAATTCACACCTCTCCTATTGGGACTGTATTGGTTAATGCCTTCTGGGAGAGTACGCAAGAAAGACAACATAAACTGGATTGTTATTGAAGAACCTGAAATGGGGTTACATCCACAAGCAATTTCATCTTTACTTCTTGTTTTTTTGGAACTTATGAAACTTGGTTACAAAGTCATCATTTCTACGCATTCGTCCCAAATTTTAGAACTGATCTGGGCAATTCGATTTATTGCTAAATCAAATGCTGCTCCAACACGGTTAAGACAGTTGTTGGATCTGAATGCAAATGCCTATTCCAAGAACCTCACGGAGACGATCTTAAATAAAAAAACATTTAAGACCTATTATTTTTCTCGTAAGGAGGGTGTTGTGAACGTCAAAGACATTTCAACCTTAGATGCTGAAGATCCAGATGAAGCAGTCTCAGATTGGGGAGGTCTTACACTGTTTAGTACGAAGTCTGCTGATGTTGTTACAAGAGCCGTGTCGGAGAGTGAACTTTGAATTTTACTGAGGCTGTTCAGAGCGTTCCAGAAATTGCCGAATGTCTGGAAGATGGGTTACAGGCATTAGAGCGGCAAGATAAAAGAAAAATAAAAGTCAACGCATCGCGCGACCTAAAAGGTAGTGTTTATATTGACAAGTGTCTTGAAAAGCGTTATCGGAACGCTCCTCGTTGGGATTACGTGTTTGGTTATAGGGACAGGGTTTATTATGTTGAAGTTCATCCGGCGGATAATACACGGAAAGTAAGAGAAGTCACAGCGAAATTGCAGTGGTTAAAACAGTGGCGCAAACGTTCCGCGAGGAGTCTTGAAGATTTGGAGAGTCAGAGTACTTACCACTGGATTTCCACTGGAAGAACTCTATCAACCATAAAAAGAGGTAGATACCTTCAGATATTAGCGCAAAATGGGATCCGTGGACCAGACTCTGTATTGAGAGCTGATGATGTTTCGTAAACGTGGAAATGCTTTGGTTCGTCTTGTTTATTAACACAATTCCTCTGGAGGAAAAAGTATGACAACGTATCGAGCAGGCGTAATCGGTTTGGGACGTATGGGTAGCACTTTTGATGACGAAATAACACAAGGTGGATCAATCTTTTTGCCGTATTGCCACGGTCCAACTTACCATGCTGCACCGAATGTGGAACTATCTGCAGGAGCTGATCTGCACACCGAACAAGCGGCGATCTTCGGTGAGCGATGGGGACTGAGTTCTGAGCATATCTACAGCGATTACCGTGAAATGCTGGAGAAAGAAAATCTTGACATCGTGAGCGTCTGCACGACAGCACGGATCCGATCGACTATTGTGCAGGATGTAGCCCGTTCCAGTGTCAAGGCGATCTGGGCGGAGAAACCCATTGCACTCAGTCTCACCGAAGCGGATGCGATGGTGGAGACCTGTCGGGCAGAAGGAGTCGCGCTGGCGATTAATTGTGCCAGACGTTGGAATCCGTTCTTCAGCGAAGCACGGCGGCTCATTGATGACGGCGAAATTGGCGATGTGCTTCAGGTGACGGTCTATGCGCAGTGTGGATTGTCGCATAATGGGAGCCATGCCATTGATATTTTGCGCTATATGGCAGGTGGGAATGTGGAGTGGGTCTTTGGTGAGATGGAATCCGATGAAGCCGCCGCGGGTGAAAGTGATCTACAGGGAAACGGCTACCTCGTTTTTGATAACGGGGTGCGTGCGTATCTCCGCAGCACATCGTGTGGCGCGGCACCGTGGGAAGTCGATGTCATCGGCACAACGGGACGTATCCGTTCTGTCAACAATGCCGAGACGTTCGAGTTGATTCGTGTAATTCCCGGTGGACGGCGTGGACGTGGTGTGCCTGCGACATGCCCATTCCCAATCCCCGTGCGAATGCAAGGTATGGGACTGACAATCGTTGAGGATCTCATTAGTGCTATTGAGAATGGAACGTCTCCGAAGTGTTCAGGCGAAGATGGACGTGCTGCGTTGGAGGTGGCTATGGCACTTCGGGAATCGCATCGCCGTGGTGGTGTAAAGGTTGAACTACCTATTGAAGACCGTAGCCTTCGGATTCTCTCATCAGAAATTCAGAATGATGACACTCCAGCTCGAATTCGACGCTTACAAGCGAGTTAATGGAAATCGCGGGTACGTTACAAATTCCCAAAATAACGAACTCACAGACCGCAGAGAATCGAGGCAAGGAGAATTACATGAAGCCAGCAGATTATGCGTTTTTTAAAGAAAATGGCTATATCTCACTCGGTAAGATTCTGAGTGCTGCCGAGGTTGCGGATTTTGTTCATATCTTTGATCGAGACCGCACTGAGGTTCAAGATCATTGGTATCCCATTGGACATTACCAGACTGTGAATTGCGACGCACTTCTGACTTCACCTGAATTCGACAACGTGATTCGGCATTCCATCGTTATGGATTGCCTACACACGCTGATGGGTAATGCGCCTTGCTTTTCAGAAATCTGCATCCGGCACATGGCACCGTACGATGGTGAACTGAATCGCGGCTGGCATCGAGATGGTCCCAAGCACTGGCTTGAACACCCGTTGCGTATCGGGTTCATCCAGTTAATGCTGTATCTGACCGATGTTGATGAAACGACGCATTGTTTCTCCTTATCGCCGGAATCGGTGGACGCTGAGATTCTCGAAACAGACGCGCAGTTGGATCGTGGCGGAATTGTTGATTTGTACGGACCCGCCGGGACAGCCGTACTATTCAACATCGGTGTTTTACACACCGCCACGACCCGTCCGACTCAGCAAGAACGCAAGACGGTACAAGTCTATTATGGACATCCGAACCGTCGGTACTTGAGTGAGGATTCATTGATACCTGCCGAACTTTGGCGAGACCATCCCGATCCTGAGGTGCGCGCCTTTTACAGTGTGCTCAACAACAAAACTCGCGATTACCTCGAACACACGGCTTCAATGGGTGAACT
This sequence comes from Candidatus Poribacteria bacterium, assembly GCA_028820845.1. Lineage (NCBI taxonomy): Bacteria > Candidatus Poribacteria > Candidatus Poribacteria bacterium. Next base: position 70,485 of record JAPPII010000012.1, on the reverse strand, counting down.
ATCGTTTGAGGACACTTTGGCACTCCTTCGTGAACTGGATGTCAAGCACCGTAAGCGGCCGCAGTGAAATCGGTTCTGTGTTTCTACCAACTCGAAATGAAATCCTCTACATCGAAATCCGCTGGCATGTCCGTCAGTTGATAACGCATTACACGGGATGTTCTGTCGGGAACAGACCGTGCAATCTCTGCCTCAATCTTCTGGTATAGCGTCGAGAACCGTTGCCAGATACTTTCGGCAGCTTCGGCAGAAAAACGCTCTGCGAAATCTTCATAAAGATGGAAGTTGAGTCGATGGGCAGAGATTGCGCCGATGCGCCCCTCAACCGAAAGTTTCTTGACTTCGGGATCTTTGAGTGTGTGGACTTTATCCGCTAACTTCGAGAGAAATACGACAGCAACCATGCGTTCTTCTTCACCCGGATGCAGTTTCGCTAACCCCTCTCGAAAACTATCGGCATCCCTGTTATACATGGCGTGAAAGGTTGCTTCAATCACATCACACTGTTCCGTATGGAGTTGGAAGAAGTGTTCAAATCGAGTGCGAGCCTCAGTGGGAAGGTGTTGTGTGAATTCCAAATTCCAATAAAATTGGTCAACGATTGGATACGAGTCCCCACCGAAGGCGCGATAGCCAAGGTGAACAGTCCGTCTCAATTTCGTGCTATAGTTGCTGCCCCAGTGCAAGCCCATGTGGCTATAGACGACTCCATCGCCTGCCGAGAGTTCAATCGGGATCCCACCCGGTATCGGTTCCTGCGAACGTGTTAATAGATGTTGATGTTCTTCGGGTGTGTTCGGACGACAATAACTTCTCGGCACGAGCCAGAACACGCTATCATCGTAAAGCGGGATGTTCCACTGGACATATCCCGGTCCGTTTTTAACATAATCCATCTGCATGCCCTTGAGCGGTGCCTGTACCGTCGGATCAATATCACGATGCCAACTGGCGGGACCGTGATCTTGTACTGGGTTACACATCAGTGCCATCAGCGTTATTGCTGCATGAGGTGATCTCATGAGTTGCAGACTCACACCAAGCGTATTCTCATGAAGGCAAAATTCGACGGTATTGGCAGTCGCTGTGTCAACGACCTCATCGAAAAACACCCTCGGTTGCCCACTGGTTGTCCAAACGCCCCCCGGTTTTTCGTCCGGTTTCCGTTCTCTTGCCCAGATTACTTTTTGTTTCTCAACGAGAGTTTCAAAATTCGTCCTCAGTTCCTCTAACTGATCCGGTGGAACAACCTTTCGTAACACGATGTAGCCGTCATTAATGAGTTGTTGTGGATCTACTTTCATCGCCAGCCCCCTTTAAATTAAGGTTACCACTCAGGTCGGATTTACCGCGATTGTTGAGAGACAGCAGTGTTCCAATTGATGCTTATATTATTCGTGAATTCCGTCTTCATGTCAAGTGGTAAGACTACGGCTAAAAGTCCATTTTGATGTCAGAGATTTCGGTTGACAAGGATGCAGTCAGGTAGTATAGTTACGCCGAGTTCAATTTGTCATCCGATAGAATTATGAATTCAAAACGTGGGGTAGTGTTAAAACATATAAACCCGTTTCGCTACGATCAAGTATTAGAATTTGGCAAGAAATGTACCAAGAACAGATACTTCAGATTAATGGCGTTCGGCTCTGGACAGCCGTTCAAGGAACAGGACTACCGATGGTGCTTTGTCATGGTGGTCCTGGTGGTTACGATTATCTCTCGTCCGTGGCTGACATGGTTTCTGACTTGTGTCAGGTCGTTCGGTATGATCAACGCGGAAGTGGACGTTCACAACCGATAGGTCCCTACGACGTATCTACATTTGTCGATGATTTAGAAGGATTGAGAAAACATTTCAACTTTGAACGTTGGATTGTTGGAGGACATTCGTGGGGAGCGGGACTTGCGTTAGCCTACGCCGTTAGGTTTCCAGCTCGGACAGTAGCCGTTCTTCATATCGCGGGTACGGGTATTGATGACCGATGGCACGATGAGTATCGCGAAAATCGGTTAAATGCACTCATTGAATCAGAGCGCGAAGAATATCAACGTCTGCGGACACAAAGGGAAGACGCTAAAGGGGCTAAGGGGGAACGGATATTAGACCGGCTTCGCACCTTGAGTCGCAAAACAGATGTATTTGACCCAAATTGTGTCGATAATCTTCCAAGTTTTGATGAATATCCAATCAGCAATGCGGCAAACGAAATGGTCGGCGCAGATTGGAAGCGTTACACCACAGATTCAAAATTCCAGCAATCTGTTTACAATCTACCTATGCCTGTTCTTTTCCTTCATGGTGCTTGTGATCCGCGTCCAGGGCACTTTATAGAAACATTAGCCTCCAAATTATTTTATGGAACGTTTGTGTCGATTCCTGAATCAGGCCACTACTTTTGGGTGGAGAAGCCTGATGAGGTAAAAGCAGCACTCAGGCAGTTTGTAGTGGATTATGTAATTAACGATACAGTATGAGCAAGTGAGGTTTAGGAGGAAAAATGAACGGAAATCCTGAGGAGGGACCATGCTAATTCGCGGCGAAGACAGTGCGATTGATCTTCCGTCCACACTCACAGAAGAAGAGAAATGGCACTATGATCTGTTTGGCTATCTGGTGCTTCGACAGGTAGTGTCGCCAGCAGAGGTCGAGCAAATGCTTGGGATCGCGAATAGGTGGTTTGCGGATCCCGAAACAGTACCTGAACCGGTGAATGTCACCCAAGACGAATACAGCGGTGTACTGAACAATGTTCAGTACGGTGATCGGATTTTCGAGCGATTATCGCTCAATGAGAAGGTGATGCGGGTTGTAATGGGCTTGATGTGGAATCGTCCGAGACTCTTTAATTCCGCTCTTGTTCTGCAGAAGCGATGCTCTATCTCTGAGGGTGAAAAAGAGAGACTCCACCGCGATACCAGCGGTTTTGAATTCCCCGATGGCTTCCATAATCCACATAACGATTACCAAGCCGGAAACGGACAGATTTATAGCAATTATGTCAACACCGCCATAACACTCGTTGATGTACCGAAAGACAACGGCTTCATGTGTATCCCCGGCACGCATAAATCCCTAATTCAGCTGCCGACGACACTTGACATTGATAACGAGTGGGCACCTGCAATCACTTTTGAACTCAAGGCAGGGGATTGTCTTGTCTTCTCGCCGAGACTGATACACGGTGCAAAATTTTGGAAAGTTGATTACCCACGCCGGGTCGTCTTCAATCGGTATCAATTCAGTTTCTACTTCAATGAGAACTATAATCTCCCGATAGAAGCGCATCGGGATCGTATCTCTACAGACCAATACGAACTGGAATCTGTCCAACGGAGCGAAAAGGGATTTGCTAAACGGATCCTCAAAAAAATGGAGAAGGGCGAAGAACTATGCTGACACAGGAAGAAAAGTGGCACCTTGATCTACTCGGCTATTTTGTGGTGCGCGATGCCGTACCGAAAGCGGACGTTGAACTGATGAAGGCACAGACGTTCGAGTGGTACGAATGGGATGCATCAGATTTCAAGTCACCGATGCGAATCAACGCACCAGAGGGAAAACCGTGGTGGGTCTACAACATGCACTATGGGCATGAAGCCTTCCAACGGCTCATTTTGAATCCAGAAATCCTACGTGTGGCGACTGCTCTGACGTGGAACTACCCGCGGGTTTTCGATGTTGTTGCGAATATTTGCTATCCAGATGCAGACGGCCTGGAGCTGCACGGTGGACATAAGGGTTGGTTTAGGAGTCCACATCACCAATACCAAGTTGCCAATGATGAGATCTTCGCGAGTTTCTTTAATCTCTCCGTTTCGTTAGTGGATGTGCCACCCGGCAACGGGTTTGCCTGTATTCCGGGAAGCCATAAATCCGAATTCCAGTATCCCGAACACATCACGATGGACGATCCACCGCCGACGGTCCACAACATTCCAGTCAATGCTGGCGACTTCATCGTGTTTTTGCCGAACACGCGACACGCCGGAAGACGCTGGAATCACGGCGCGTACCCTCGGATGACGGTGTTCTTGCGCTGGGTCTATGCGAAACAGTTTCATCACGCCGATTCATCTTGGTGGTTTCCTTTTGATGAACACAAAGACAAGATTCCAGAGGCACTCCACGATCTTGAGAGCCGTGACCACGGGCAGCGGGGAGCATTGAATGCTCTCATAGATCCCTTTAAAGTGGATGTTCCTGAATGATAGGCGTGTTTGGTTTTTAGTCAGTGAAGGTAACGGGCAATAATGCACTTCGCATTTGAGCGAGGACGCCGCAGAATTGCCCTACTACAAACTGGAGATCGCTCCTAATGTTTAGGGAACTGAGTAACTCTAAAAAAAGCGTTGACGTGGAGTTGGAGAATTGGTAGGATGCACAAGGATACCATTCTTTGTGTTACAGACTGGAGAATTAGATGTCAACCCCGACGAACCGAGAAGTGATTGCCCAGTGGCGTGATGAACCCGCCCCACTGCTGTCATTACTGCACGCCTTCCATGATCGAGACGGATTTATTTCAGAGGCGGTCCTTCGCGACATCGCAGTCGGACTTCGGATTCCGCTCGCCGAACTCTTTGGCACCGTAACATTCTACCACCACTTTGCCCGTGAAGCCCCAGGACAAAGCGCGCCACGCGTGTGTACAGGTCCGGTTTGTCGGTTGCAAGGCGGGTTGGAAATCCTTGAGGCACTCAAAGACGAAGGCGCGATACTAATGCCGTGTGCTGGGAGATGCGACGATTGTGTGCCAGTGTTGAGAGGGCATGAAGTTTTCGTCGGAAAACAAGCAGATGCCCTTTCTGTGGAACCCACACCGCTACCGCCACCATATCCGGGCGACAGTGAAGAATGTGTCTTCGCCGAAATTCGCGAACCTGAACGCAATACACTGGCAGGCTACCAGCGCACTGGTGGCTATGAAGCGTTAACACGTGCGGTAACAAGGCTCGCTCCAACAGATGTGATTGAAACACTTAAAGAGAGTCAACTCGCGGGTAGGGGCGGTGCCGGATTTCCGACGGGTATGAAATGGGAGTCAGTTCTGAACGCTCCTGGTGAACCGAAGACAATCGTCTGTAACGCAGATGAGGGGGAACCTGGGTGTTTCAAGGATCGGGTTATTCTTGATTATGACCCGCACGTCGTAATTGAAGGGATGGTACTTGCTGCTTACGCGACAGGTGCGACGCGAGGCTTTATCTATCTTCGGTATGAATACCCAGAAACCCTCAAAATACTTGAACGTGCACTTGGAGAAGCAGCGGCAGCAGGACTGCTTGGCGATGCTATCCTCGGTGAAGACTTTAACTTCCATATCTATATTCGACGCGGTGCTGGTGCTTACGTCTGTGGTGAGGAAGGGTCGCTGTTGAACAGTTTGGAGGGGAAACACCCGTTTCCGAGGAACCGTCCGCCGTATCCTGTGACACATGGGTTTGAAAATTTACCAACTGCTGTAAACAATGTCGAAACCCTCGCCGCTGCTGTTCAGATTGTTCGACACGGTGCAGCATGGTATAAAAGTCTGAGTTATGACGAAAACTTAGCCGGAACAAAGATTATTAGCCTCTCTGGAGACATCCAAAGACCGGGGAATTATGAAGTGCCGTTCGGGTTGCCGTTAAAGGTGCTTCTCTACGAGTGGGCAGGCGGCGCGCCAGAAGGACGTGAGATTCAAGCGATTACAACGGCAGGATTGTCTGGTGGATTTATCGCTCGGAGTGACCTTGATAGGACAATTGATGAACCGAGTTTCCAAGCGGTGGGTGCGATGCTTGGCGCAGCGGGAATTATGGTGTTTGATGATACGCGGGACATACTTGATGTCGCACGCAATGCGATGGAATTTTTTGCTGAGGAATCTTGTGGGAAATGTTTCCCGTGTCGGATTGGGACGCAACGATTGACAGAACTTTTGTCGGCACCGTTGCAACCGAATTCGGAAGCGTTGATTTCAAGAATCGGAGCGGTTATGAAGGCGACGAGCGCGTGTGGGCTTGGGACGGCTGCGCCCAATATTACGGATAGCCTGCTCCGTTATTTTTAACAATTAAATCCGGGCGTTGATTCCCTAAAATTGTTAAGAGACTCACTTTAAGTTATGAAAGGTGTGTTAACGATTGGAACACTGCAAGGACAACGGACGCAGCAGGGGTCCCCGTAGCGAACAGCGTGCGGGGCGAGAGTGAATCGTTAAAAATATGTGGAGTCGGGGGTTTGTTCTTCTTTGCAGCATCGTGTTTGCCGTCGGCCTGGTAACAGGACCCGTACAGATGCTTTTTCCGGTCTATGCCGAAAGGATCTTAAAAGAGACGGCACTGTTTGCGGCACTACTGCGCGCGCTTCCTATTGGACTCGGAGGTGTTTCGGCACTGATTGGTGGCACACTCAGCGACCGGTTCGGACGGAAACCGACCTTGCTGATTGGGATGACAGGGGCAGTGGTCATAGGCGGGCTATTCACAACCCAAACGCCTTTGTTTCTTTGGGGTATTCTCTGTTATGAGGGTATCGCATCGGGTTTCAAAACCGCGGGCGGACAGAGTTATCTCATCAGTGCTGTGCCTCCGAATCGGTTGGGATGGGCGACGAGTTGGTACTTTATCAGCATGACTATGGGGAATGCAGTCGGGAGTGCAATTGCTGGTGAAGTCATTGACCGGACGGACTATAATGTTTTTGGTATTGGCGCGGTGATTTTGGCGGGTGTGCTATTTGTGGGGGCGTGTCTCTTTTTGCCGCGATTGGCGAGACAGCACGCGCCAGAGACCACAGGGAAACGCGACAGGCTATGGAAATCTGCTCTTAACGTTCCAGCGTATTTAAGTTTAAGTCGGCGGCGAGAGATGCGGATGTTAATCGGTTTACGGGTCTTCCCGACCTACTATTGGGGATCGGTGAACCTATTGATGCCGGTTCTGATTGAGCGTCTCGCTGGGGTAAAGGCGACGGGTTATTATGGGGCAATTAGCCTACTGTTCGCTTTCGGGTGTCAATTGGCTGTTGGAAGGATATGTGACGCGGTTGGGCACCGTGCGCCTGCACTTGTGGCAAGTGCGATTGTTACGCTCCTCGCTTTTGGTGTGGCGTTTTTTCATGACTCGTTAATCGCGCTGGAGGTTTATGGGATACTTGGTGCAGGTGCCGCATGGGGACTGTCAACGACTATTCCACGATTTATCAATGAGTTTACTGAACCCCACGAGAAAGGACACGGGGTCGGTCTTACACACTTGGCGTGGAGCACCGGATTTCTTCTTGGTTACGTTGCAAGCGGTTTTCTGATTAACATCTCTGTTCATATTCCGTTTATTGTCGCAGGAATTTTCCTGATTGTTTCAACAGGTATCGCCTACAAGCTTTGGCATACAAATACTATAATCACAAATTGAGTGAAGTTTAAGAATTTAATTCGGTAATTTCCCAACGTGCGATGAATCGCACTACTACGAACCAGTCCGTTTGTAGTAGGACAATTTATTGCCCGTTGATTATCTAATTTACTTTTTTATCTTCATACAGTTTGCGCTATTTTGAAAATAAGGAAGGAATGCTAATGATTATTGCAGAACTTGATTTAGAAAATCCAGAACATCGTGAACTCACTAATTCCGAATGGCGTTATGGCGATGGGCTTGTTCCGGGTGAACCGAACGGTGGTTTGGTCGATCAGTTGCCAGAAACACCTGCTCGTCTTGCGGATTATGACGATTCAGCCTGGCCGGTCTGTGAAGATATTCAAGAGTTTATTTCGACGGGACTTTGCTTTGGGTGGTATCGGATTACAGTGACGCTTCCAGAGGAAGTCGATGGTGTTTCGATTGCTGGCTCAGAGGTGTGGTTTCACACGTGCATTGACGACTACGGCGAGGTCTGGGTTGACGGTGAAATCGACTTGGCTTTTGGAGAGTCAGGACGTGGGGCTGCGTCTGGTTTCAATGCGCCGCAACGCGTTGTTGTCACTGAAAGCGCGGAACCGGGTGCGAAACATGTCATCGCATGTTTGGCTGTCAACGGTCCGTTTGGTAGACCTGGCGGTGGCATCTTTATGCGTTTCGCGAAATTGGAGTTTGAAGGGGAGTAAAAAAGATTAAAAAGGTGGAAAGTTGTGAAGTGTAGCTAAAGTGAACTAAAGTTAGGTTGTGTATCAAACATAACTTGCAGAACCTTAGAGCACTTGCTAATTTACCAACTTTCCCCTTCTTTTTGGAAGAAAGTTAGTGTCTAAAAAAGCGGTAGTTTTACTCAGTGGTGGCTTGGATTCAACAACAACACTCGCTATTGCGCGCGATGAAGGTTACGACACTTATGCAATGAGTTTTCGGTACGGTCAACGGCACACAGTAGAGTTAGAATGTGCAGAAAACGTTGCAAAGATGTTAGGTGTCCGAGAGCATACGATCGTTGACATTGACCTGCGTGCATTTGGGGCATCAGCACTGACAGCAAATATTGAAGTTCCAAAGAACAGACCTGATACAGAAATGGGAAATGGCATACCGATAACTTATGTCCCCGCCCGAAACACGATTTTCCTCTCCTACGCCCTTGCTTACGCGGAGGTTCTCGATGCTGATACCATTTTTATCGGAGCCAATGCCATTGATTACAGCGGCTATCCAGACTGTCGCCCAGAGTATATAGAAGCCTATCAGGCGATGGCGAACCTTGCGACACAAGCCGGTGTTGAAGGTAAGACGAAACTAACAATCTGCGCTCCATTGATGTATAAAACGAAGGCGGAGATTATTCAAATTGGCACTGCCCTCGGTGTCGATTATAGCCTTACCTTGAGTTGTTACGATCCAGATGCCGCAGGCAGCGCGTGTGGTGGATGTGATAGTTGTCTGCTCCGAAAGAGAGGTTTTGAAGAGGCGGGTATTCCTGATCCGACGTGCTATCGCTAAACATGCCTCTAACCTTTTATCCTTGATGTTCACTAGTACCCTATTGTATAATATCTCTATGGCACAAGCATACGATACGACAGGAAAAGATATCCTAAATGAATGGATTAACGAGGTTGCCCAGTTTGTCCTGAACGTACCCGATCTCGAAGTAGTTGCAGACCTTGACACCGAGCAACAACTCGTCCGCGCGTTTCGCACAGACATTACAAAGCGCGTCCGCATCAACACCCATGAAGCCGTGCTGCACATTGAGTTACAGCTCCGGGACAGCACGGAAAAACCGATGTGGGCTCGAAACGCCCACTATCACGGATATCTTATTGGAGAACACCAGTTACCTGTCTATTCCAATGTGATTTATTTCCATCCAAACGCCGGGAAAAGCGACCCAGGGGTCTACGAGTATAGTTGGAACGGCTACGATTACCGACTCAACTATAAGGTGATACGACTCATTGAGATAGAGGGGCAAGCGATTTTGGAGGCGCAGATACCAGGACTCTTGCCGTTCACACCGCTCATGAAACCACCAGCGGAGATGCCTCTTGAGCGATGGGTGCAACAGTGCGTTGACACAACAATAGCCATCCGCATTGACCGACCAATGAAGGGAACATTGCTTTATGGGCTTTCCCTCTTTGGGAGTCTCGTACATGACCAAGACCTGTTTGAACAAATACCGGAGGAACTCATGCAAGAATCTCCTTTCTTCCAACACCAACGCGAAAAATTTATCGCGGAGGGTATCACACAAGGTATCACACAAGGGGCGAAAGAGGCGACCCTCAAAAACCTCCTGACAGTCCTCAACGCAAAATTCCACGCAGAGGCAGTGCGAGCCCTAACGCCGGCACTTAAAAATATAGACGATTTGAAACGCCTTGAAGAGCTGCATCTTAATGCCATCAATGCGAGCACCCTTGAAGCCTTCACCGAAACGCTCTTTAAATCGGAAATACAGTAGGGCAGCTGCCTCTCTGTCTTGATAGAGGGCATTCAGTAAATTATGATAAAAGCAGTTTTCTTTGATTTTTATTATACCCTATGTGTTTGGGGACAGTCGCTTGAACCGAGACTCCGAAAGATTACCGAGCGGTATGGATTTGAAGTTGACCCGGAACGTTATGTAAAGGCACGCGAGAACCTGTATGCCGAAGCATCCGGGTCGGATCCTACCACACACTCTCTTCTTGGAACAATGCAAGAAATTATTGGGAGTTACTGCGAATTTATAAAAGGACTCGGCGTTCAAGAACATGTGGAACAGATCGCGTGGGAATTATTACAATCTGAACACTCGCTGTTTGCTGCGAGTGCTGCTACGCTCTACGACGATGCTATTCCGACACTTGAACATTTGCGCGATGCGGGTTTCAAGTTAGCGATCGTTTCCAATTGGGATACGCCGCTGGATCCGCTTACTGAGCGGCTTGGTATTGCTCACTATTTTGACGCAATCACTGCTTCACATGATGCGCGCGTCAAGTCCGCAAAACCGGATCCGCATATTTTCAATTATACACTGGCAAAAGTTGGGGTTTCAGCGGAGGCGGTTGTTCATGTCGGAGATACCTACGAGGCGGATATCGTCGGGGCAAGGAACGCAGGGATTCGTCCAATACTGATTGATCGAGACGGTTCACAGGTTGGCAAATGGGGTGAGACGATTCGGAGTTTGTCTGAATTACCCGGGTTGCTTTAGGAAGCGTATGATAAAAGCTGTTTTCTTAGATTTTTACGAAACATTGTGTTTCCATAGGCATTCACTTGAAGAAAACCTTGAAAGAATCGCTAAAAGGTATGGTGTTGAGGTCAATTGGGAACGCTGTGACACAGCATTGGAACGTCTCTTTGCTGGTACATCGGCACCCGACCCTCCTACGGAATTTTCTTTGCTGGAATTGTCTATGACTGTGATGACGCGAGAATGCGAATTTATAAGAGAAGTCGGCATTAAGAAGCACGTGGAACAGATCGCGTGGGAGCTGTTACAATCTGGACACCGCCTCTTTGCTGCGAATAGTGCTACCCTCTACGCCGATGTCGTTCCGACACTTCAGCGTTTACGAGGTGCAGGTTTCAAGTTAGCAATAGTTTCTAATTGGGATACACCCTTAGATCCGTTAACTGAAAGACTTGGTATTGCCGAGTATTTTGATGCCATCGTCGCCTCGCATGATGCCCGCGTCAGGTCCGAAAAACCAGATTCGCATATCTTCAACTACGCGCTCGCAGCGGTCGGTGTCTCGGCAGAAGAAGCCGTTCATGTCGGAGATACTTATGCTGCGGATATCGTCGGGGCAAGAAATGTGGGGATTCGTCCGATATTGCTTGACCGTGATGGGACACAAACTGGCAAGTGGCGTGAGACGATTCAGAGTCTTTCTGAATTGCCGGAGTTGTTCACTTAACTCTCAGTTCAGGGTTAGTCGGTAGCAGAGAGATAAGGCTTCATATCCCATAATAGAATAGTGCCGTCATAGCTTGAACTTGCCAAAAGCGTTCCGTCAGGCGAAAAGGCGAGCGACTGAATATCGGTGGGATGGCTCCAGAAAGTGGCGATATTTTCACCGGTAGCAACATCCCACAAACGGATGGAGACCTTATCAGTACCTTGCCACGATGCGCCAGAAACCAGATAGCGTCCACACGGGGAAAAAGTTAGTGCTTCAGCTCTCCAACATCCGTGTGGTAAACATATCACCATCTGGGTCTCGTAGGTTGTAGCGTTCCACAACCAAATTTCCCGAAACACGCCGCCAGCAATCAGAGTGCCATCAGGAGAAAATGCGATTGCTTCTGGTGTGGTTTTGTACACCAACCCTTTCTCCAGCCACTTGAGTTTCTTCTGAATTTGATGCTCGTCGCCCTTGTATTTTGCAGTCTCTTGGGGATGATTCATAGAGAATTCGGTAATTTGCTTCCCACTTTCAATTTCCCAGAGTTTGGCTTTTTTGCTCTCGTGTGCACTCGCAACGGACTTTCCGTCAGGTGAGAATGCAATCGACCATATCCAATCCGTTTCTTCCGTAAACAGTCGAAGTTTATAGTCGTCTTCCACATCCCATACGCCTAAAACACCGTTAGAATCCGCGCTTACGAGTCGATTTCCTTTTGGAGAAAACGCGAGGGCATAGAGGACGGCTTGATGTCCGATGAGCTGGGTAGGTGGTGCCTCTGGTTTGCCGAGATCCCACACTCGCACAATTTTGTCATAAGAAGTGGCAGCTAACTGGTTGCCACAGGGCGAAACGTCAATGGAACGAGTCATGTTGAGACCTTCGCAGCTAAATGTTGTTTGTAGTTTTAGTTTCTGAACATCTCGTAAGTGAATATCACCTGAGAAATATCCTGCAGATAGTGTCTGACCATCTGGCGAGAATTTTACGGAACCACACACCGACATGTGTCCGCGAATAACCGAAGACTGGGGCGCGGATTCCCCGACGTTCCACACCTGAATCGTATCTTCACCCCTTATAACCAATTGTGAACCTTTTTGTAAAAAACGGACCCTCTTAATGGTCTCTTTATGGTCTAAGGTCGCAATTTCTCTATCGTTTTCTACATCTGAAACCGTAATAGTTGTTCCAGAAACCTTCGCAGCAAGCAAAGTGCTGTCGGATGAGAATGCGTATTGTACCCAGTTGATTGCTTTTGGCAAGGATGTGACGATTGGAATGGATGTGTTAGCGGTGAGTTTATTAACCTCCCACTTGCGGAGGTTGCCATCCCTATCTACGGATGCTAAAAACTTACGACATGGGGAAAGGAACAGAGCAGTCAGCCGAAATGAATGTTCTGTGAGGTGCGCCATGCGTTCACCGGTTTCGATGTCCCAGACTGAGAAGGTATTTTCGGGGGTTGCGCCTATGAGGCATTTTCCGTCAGGTGAAAAGGTAAGTGGGATGCGACTCGGGCGATGGCGAGATTGAAGTTCTTCATCAACGGTAAATTTTGCAATCTGTTCACGGGTTTCGAGATGCCAGACGTAAACAGCATCGTATTTTCCACCAGAAGAAGCGAGATGTTGTCCATCTGGTGAAAAGGCAAGTTGGGAAACACCATTAAGCCATCCTTTCCGACTCTCCCGGCTCATCTCAAAGATGCAGTGTTGGCGTTGGACATCCCATACTTTGATGTGTCCTTCTTCATTACCCGTAGCGAGTAGATTACCGTTAGGTGAGAATTTAAGTGTCGAAAGATACCCGCGTTCTGTTTCCCAGAGCGCGATTGGTTGCATTGTGGCGAGTTCATACCACCAGGCTCCAATACTGGTCGCCATAACGAGATATTTTCCATCTGGCGAGGGTTCCATATCTCTTATTATTCCACGTCCTAATCGAGCAATTGCTCCGTTGGGGAGTTCCCAAGCGGTGACATCTGTATTCATCTTGCTTTAATGCGTCCCCATGTTGTCGTGGCTTTCCCAGAAGGTTGGACGGGTAGGAGTTCTCCATCCATTGACAATTTGATTTCATCTTTGGTCAGGACAGTACTCCATATCCTGACCTCGTCAATGAGACCATTCCACGTTTGTGCGTACCCTTGGTTGAGCGTCCCAATCCATACAGGTTTTTCGCCCTTTCCAACTTCATCTTCAGGGTGATCTACTTCGTTTTCGAGCTCACCGTTAACGTAGAGCAGTTGCTTCTTTGTATTGCCGTCATACACATAAGCGAGATGCATCCATTTTTTGTCTTCTAAGATGGATTCCGATGAAATTTGTTGGCCGTCCTTGGCGTTCACTCTTGCCCAGAACTTGCTCTCATTCCACGAAAAGAGGTTGTAAACATCCGAATTCTGCCATGCTGCGCGTTTGGAAACGATACCTCTGGCAAGTGCATCTGGTCCTAAAGGTTGAACCCAGGCTTCAACTGTCAGTTGTTTCATACCTTCAAGGTCGGGGTTGTGTGCGACTTCGACAAAGTTCGTCGCACCGCCATCAAATTCAAGCGCACCGTTGATTTTGCCCTTGACCCATTTCAAATTCCCTTGGATACTGGCTTTATTTTCGTTGCCAGAGGCATCTTTGGGGCTTTTCCCTGTCCCATCGTCAAAGGGTAGATAGAGCAGTAATGTCTCTTCATCGACTGCTTGTGCCGTGTAGATACCGACAACAAGCATAAGTGTTAAAAGAAAAGAAAGTATACGCATGATTGTTCCTCCTTGCGTATTATTCGTATGGATCTACTTTGATCCCCAACATCCGTGGTAAGGGATCAGGATCGAGGTTGGCGACATCGATACCACTATCCATGGCTTCCATTGCTGCAAGTCCCGCGATCTGACCTGTCGTCATCCACAATGGTTCCATGCGGAGGACCGACATTGCAACGTGAGTGCTTGACATCGCAACTGGCACGAGTAGGTTGTTCAAATGTTGAGGCAACATAGCACCGTAAGGGACTTGACCGGGTTGGGCGGGTCCATCGGCTTTTTTGGGATACCAGAGGACACCCTCCATAAAACCATCTACTGTATACCGTCGATCGTGACAGGGGTGAACATCAAACGAATGTTCGCCAATGGCGATGGCGTGATCAATCTGAGGGGTTCGTCCGGTTTTCGGATCGACTGTGAAATTATGCTGTGTTACCAGTGCTCTGCCTTCGATGCGACGGCCTTGACGGACATAGATTTGCCAGGGCCAATGTCCCGTATCGGTGAATTCGTCCTGATGCAAGCCTGCCTGTCTCCACAGATTACGCGTGCTCTCTGGTACCCTCGGTTCATTTTGAAGGAACCAGACGTACCCTGCGGCGTGGTCAAGGTGAAATTGGGCAAGTCGTTGCCGGTGATGCCGCTGTGCCTCTGGCCAGGTCCAACTGATGCCCGGGCAATTCAGGCTGGTCAACCGATCAATCGAACCGTTTAGTTGATACTTTTTGTTCGGCAGCGGTGTACCGAGTCCTAAGCTCTGTATGCGTCCGGTTGCGAAATCGTCAAGTAGCGGTAGAAAATCTTGTAGGTGTTGTTCATAAGTTGCTGGTTTTTCAATTGGGACAATCTTATCGGGATCTGTCGTAAAAATGCTCCTGGCACAAAAGGCTTGGATGGCAGGCGACGGTTCCCCGGTATCAGGCGTTAGAATCTGTTCACCTGTCTTCCAGTTCATGTAATGTATACCAGCGCGAGGTTCTCCGTATTCTTCAATACCTTCACGTCCAACACGGTAAGGCACACCTGCTGCCGCCGCGAGGTCGCCTTCGTAGGTGCCGTCGATGAAGGTCTTTGCGGTTACACGCAGCTGCGATTGGTTAGAGGCTTCCAGTTTTACCGTTGTAATTTGATTCGTCTGTGCGGTTGCGTCAATCAAATGGTATTCTCTCAGAAACGTCAAGGTATCCGCTTCTGCCCCGAGCAGTTGATCGAAGACACGTTCTGCGACCGACGGTTCATAAAACCATCCGTCTTGAATAAGCTTCCAATCGGGAGAATTCTCTCCAATGGTTTGCCGATATTCTTCGCGCACACCGTTAATGAACTCGATGACCAGGCCACCGAACATCTCTCGCCGTACGGCATCTGTTGTTGATAGTCCGCTTGCCATCATCCCACCCGGATGTTGTTGTGGACATGCGAGAATAACTTTACACCCGCGTCGGGCTGCTTCAATGGCGGCGGCGCAACCGCCGGGGGTCGAACCGTAGATAAAAACATCGCAGGACAGGACGTGGTTTGTCTTTTTTTGCGAAGTTGTATCCGTATGAATTGATTCTGATGAATTTGTCATGCTTCCTGTTATATCGGTTCCTTACTCACTAAACCGCGAGCGTAATGCCCATAAGCCTTGTCCGGGTTCGCTGATGTAGAAAAAGCGCGCGGATCGGTGCGGTTGGAAATCGCACCTACCACGGGGGGAGGAATCATCGTTGAACCCGTCAACAAGCGTCTCGGGGTTGTATTCGGCAATAACTTCGTTTACAGGTGCCCATTGGTAGCCGACGGATTCAATCTCAGTCTGGGTGAGATGCCCGGTCGCATAAGTTACCTTGAAACGTCCTTCGGTACTGCCGTGGATTAAGTGTGCAGCCGCAGAAAGGTTTTCTTGCAGTTCCGGGTTTTCTGAGACTGCCTTGAGTGTTGCAGGGGTGCCGCGGTAGCCGTACTTTCGGATGAGTCGGTCGATTTCTGCGTCCTCCCCGAATTCTCGGAGGCCGGGCGCGATGATAATTAACTCACCATCGTCTGCCATCGCCATTCTCGTGCGGTAGATTGCTTTGTTGCCGAGCCATGTGCTTTTAAACTCTATCGGATCTAAATAGACGACTACTTTTGATAAGGGTTCATCTAAGAACGTCATGTTAACGGTTCTACTCAATTCCGCGGCGGTTTCAAAGGTCTGTGCGTCATCGCCGACGTAGAGTCCACGCATCACACGTTCGCCAGTGGTGTCTGTATCCATGACGCTCATAACGTACAAAATGCCGAGTTGTTTCAGATGGTGTGCGTGTGCGTAATTGAGGACTCTTCTAACCGAGGTATCCGTTCTTCCCATCAAGCGTTCCATGCCGTCTACGGCACCGAGGAAATGGGATTTGTTAATCATCTCCACGCCGCCTACACCGACGAGGATGTTCTTGAATCCGTTAGCAATACCGATGACTTCGTGTGGGATGACCTGTCCGACGGAGATGATGAGTTCGTAATCTCCTTCCACGAGGCGGCGGTTTACGGCGACAGGGATGCTGTAATCGAGTTTGCCCCCTGAGACCTCTTGGACTAATTCCGATGGCACTTCACCGAAGTGATAGAGTCCCGTGCGCCAGTTGTGGACATGGTAGGTCGCCTTGGGTAAATCGCCGTACATCTCGGCGATCTGTTCTTCGGTCATCGGTGCGTGTGTACCGATAGCGGGGAGGATATCGAAGGTGGTGCCGTTTGCAGCGTCCCATAATTCATATAGGATTTGGGTGAGTTCACCGGCATTTGAGTGGAGGCGTGTTATATCGGGCGGGATCACCAGAATCTTTTTTGGGATGCCGCCTAACTTGAGCAGTGCCTCGTGGAGTAAGGCGCGCTTTTCTTTGGTTGTGATAACGGTGTCTTTTCCACCGTGGGCAATGTGGGTTGACATTTTTTAATTTCCCTTTAGTAGGCATCCTTGATTGCACCCCAGGTTATGCTGAGTTTATCCTGTGGCTCGACGGGTAAAACGAGGTCTTCGACGGCATCCCCGATAAAGATGTTATCAATATAGACGAGTCCGTAGTTGCCGAACTTGCCGGTTTTGAAGTTTCCGTCTTGACCTTCCGTGGCTGGGTCGATTTTGTCAAAGGGTGTCTTGTCCTTCCGTTCTTTGAGTTTGAAGGTGAATTTATCGCCAGAGAGGATAAGTTGTGCGCGATACCAGACTTCAGGATCATTTTCTACCATCCCATCTTTAACTTTCGCCCAACCCCCTTGGCGTTTGTAGAAGTGATATTCTCTACCGCCTTGCCGTCGGTCACTCAGGTAGAACTTCTCACCCTCCTGAAAGCGGAAGACGACACCCATGTAGAAGTCGTCAGGAAACATCATGTCCCATTCGGCGACGTAATCGTCCCAACCTGCATCACCGACAACATAGATAGAGCCGCCGACATCGTGCCGCGATGCGTTAGAGGCTTTGTCAGCGGTCAATAAGACTTTATTACTCGCTTTTTTCGGGTCGGCGACGACTTGGGCAACAGTATTTCCGTCGTGTCCAACTTCCCATTTACTTGGCTCTGCTCCGATTTTATCCTTTTCAAAGTCGTCGTGGAACAGTAGCACTGCCGATGCTTGTACTGCTATACTGAGACACAGCAAGGACACAACAATTTTGAGCACAACTTTTGTTTTTTCAGAAATTTGGTTGCATCGGAAAAGAGATAGATGTCTAAAAAGCATTTTCTTCTCCTTATTGAAATAGGATGGGGTTAAAAGCCTCGCTAACGCAGGTCAAGGCGAAATTTGAATTTATGCTTTGCCTTTGGTTACAAAAGTGATTTCAATGTCAATCTGGCGCATCCAGTGAGCATTAAAACAGCAAGTAAGCCTGTTAGTAATAATACGAAACTCCTAAAAAATTTTGTCATTAGTGTTAATTCTTTATTGAAACGGGGCGAGGTTAGGAAACCTCGCCTGCAAATGAATTGGAAGATACGCCCTACAAAGCGATTATTGTCCGACGACAGGATTTTTCAGAATGCCGATGCCTTCAATCTCGATTTCAACGACATCACCGGCTTTCAGGGCTGTGGTTGTGCCGGGTGTGCCTGTAAAGATTGCGTCTCCGGGTTCAAGGGTGATTGCTTGTGAAATAAAACTCACGATGGTTGTTACCGGAAAGATGAGGTCTGCGGTGGTCTGCTTCTGAACGACTTCGCCGTTGATGCGGGTTTCTAATTGTGCATCGGTATAGTCAACGTCGGTAGCGATAACGGGTCCTATCGGTCCAAAGGTATCGGATGCTTTGGCGCGCCACCACTGTAAGTCATTGCTCTGCCATGTGCGTGCACTGACATCGTTTCCGCACGTTACGCCCAATATGTTGGCGGCGGCTTCCTTTGGTGTTGCTTTCCGGGTCTGTTTCTTCATAATGACGACGAGTTCGCCTTCGGCGTGGACATCGTCATCACCGTCTGGTAGTTCTATATTGCCTTCCGGATCGTTGATACAAGAGGGGGTTTTGATGAAGATTTCGGGGTTTGTTGGTTCTGGAGCCCCGTCTAAATGACTCCGATAGTTCAGACCGACGGCTAATACCTTTGTCGGTGTTGTGGGTGCGAGGAGTTTGACATCCGCTAATGCGACGGTCTCGCCAGTCTCGCTGTGTTCACCGAACGGGGATCCCGATAGGACGTTGAGGTTATCTCCTGAAACGGTGCCGTAACCGATTGTGCCATTTAATTCATATCGCGCAAGTTTCATAAGTAGTCTCCTTTTTATTAGTTGTTGGTTGTTAGTAACCCCTTATGAGAGTTGCTAATGTTCATAATACCCACAACGATCTTTGGTCGAAAACCATAACTTTGATAATTGATGACTGATAGTTATTTTACCGTGTATATAGCGGTCTGTCAATTTATTTCTTGCAATTGGTAGTCAGTAAGGGTCAGGATTCGGAAAAAATCAACGGTATGAATGCCGTGTGGCATTCCCCGCCTCCTACAGCAAGATTGAGGGTGGCTAATTTGACTTTCGCCTCAAAATGTGGTAAAATTCCCATACAATTAACAGACTCATAAAAGACATACGGTAATCTGTAAATGATAAAAATTGGAATTGTTGGGGCATCCGGATACAGTGGTAGTGAATTGCTGCGATTTCTGGTCAACCATCCTGGAGAATTGCAAGTAACCCTCTGCACGTCTGAAACTTACGCTGGGCAGTGTATTGATAGTGTCCTGCCGAACCTGCGTGGTTTTCTATCTGCTAAATTTGAACCGTTAGCTATTGACTCTCTCAAAGACAGGGTGGACGCTGTTGTTCTTGCTGTTCCACACAAGGTTGCGATGTCGTTTGTGCCACAAATTTTGGCGCAAGGTTTGCGTATCGTGGATTTCAGCGCAGACTACCGACTTCAGGATGCTGAGACCTACGAGGCATGGTATCATGTGGAGCACACAAGCACAGAGTTGATACCACAAGCCGTCTATGGTTTACCCGAGCGGTATCGCGATTGTATCCGTTCTGCGCAACTCGTCGCTAATCCTGGTTGTTATCCAACGAGTGCTATACTTGCGGCGATGCCTTTCATTGCTCAAGGTGTCGTAGCATTAGATTCTATTATTGTTGACTCGAAGTCGGGGATTTCCGGTGCCGGTCCGAAACCGCGCGAAAATACACATTATCCGAATCGGGAGTCTAACTGTGTTGCTTACAATATCGGTGTGCATCGGCATACACCGGAGATTGAACAGGAGTTGTCGGCTGTCGCATCAGAACCGGTCTGTGTCACGTTTACCCCACATCTCGTTCCGATGACCCGCGGCATCCTCAGCACCGTCTATATGCGTCTTACAGAAGAGATGTCCGCCGAAGAAGCTCTCGATATATATTCCACTTTTTATGAGAATGAGCCGTTTGTTCGAGTGCTTCCATCTGGTACCTACCCGGAAACGAAAGCCGTCCTTGGCAGCAACTATTGCGATGTTGGACTTGAGGTGGATACGCGAACGGGTCGTATTGTCGCTATGGCAGCGATTGATAACCTCGGTAAAGGTGCAGCGGGTGCCGTCGTTCAGAATCTCAATTTGATGTTTGGTTTCAAGGAGACTGCTGGGCTGAAGGTGCCGGGGATGATGCCGTAGACTGGCTATTAGCCGTCAGCGGTCGGCAGTCAGTAAATTCTTGTGGGAGTTACAATATTCGTCGATGCCACAAACATCTTTTCACCAGCCAAAAATTATGATTGTTGCTGGTGAACCTTCCGGTGATCTGCACGCTTCTCATGTTGTCCATCGCGTTAAAGCCCTTTGTCCGGATGTGAAACTTTTTGGTATGGGCGGCGATCTCTTGGAAAAGGCGGGGGTTAAACTGGATTTCCACATCCGAGATTCCGCCGTTATGGGGTTCGCCGATGTTATTACTGTCCTGCCGATGTTTCTTCGGAAACAGGCACATCTGAAGCGGTGTATCCGAGAAGAACGTCCCGATATGCTGCTCCTCGTCGATTTTGCTGAGTTCAATATGCCGTTAGCGAAGTACGCTCGGAGCCAAGGCGTTTCGGTCGTCTACTATATCCCCCCGAAGGCTTGGGCATGGCGTGCGGGTCGGGCGCGGAAGTTGGCGAAATGGGCTGACGTTGTTGCAGCGATCTTTCCGTTTGAAGCGGAATTCTACCGAAACGCTGGCGCGAATACGGAATTTGTTGGGCATCCGCTCGTTGATTTTGCACAAACCCCTCTCACTATGCACGAGGCACGGGCACAGCTCGGTTTAGACGAATCGGAACAGACCCGAGATGCTCCTGTCATCGGATTGGTGCCCGGGAGTCGCCGTTCCGAGATTCGACACATTTTGCCAGTCATGCTGAGAGCCGCTGCGAGCATTGCTGAGGTCTATCCGAATGCACAGTGGATCCTCCCTTTAGCCCCAGGAATTTCACACGATCTTATTGCGAAGTGCCAGCAGGAATTGGGGAACATCGGGGTGCCACCCATCGAAATTGTGGAGAAGATGACCTATCCGGCGATGCGGGCATCAACGCTACTGCTGGTTACTTCTGGTACGGCGACGCTTGAAGCAGCGTGCATCGGGACACCGATGATTATCGTCTTTCGCACATCGGCATTCAACTGGCGTATTATCACGACCTTGTCTCCTTTGAACCGAAGCGGACTTCCTAACCTGATTGCTGGACACGACATCGTTCCCGAACTGCTACAAACAGATCTGACGCCAACGGCTTTGACGGAATTGGCTTTGGATTTCTTGGGGAATCCTGAGAAACGAAAGACACAACAGAAGGCACTGCAAGCGGTTCATGCGCAACTCGGCATAGCCGGTGCTGCTGAACGCACTGCCGAATTGGTGTTGGCGCAAATAGCAGTCAGCGGTTAGGTCGGCACTTCGTGCCTTTCAGCGGTCAGTTAAGTGGTGATTGTGGCAGTTATCTATTCAGTTCTTCCATCAGAGTCTGTTTTGTTAATTGCTGACTGCTATCAACCCGGAACCCTCTCATGAGATTCACATATACCCGCGACCTTGCTTCCCTACAGCAAAAACTTCTTTCTACCCCTTTACGCTTTCTGTTAATTCCATTGAGTTGGCTCTATGCTATAGGCATAAGGGTGCGAAATCAGTTTTATGCCTTTGGTGTGTTTAAGGGAGAGACACTCCCATGTACAGTCATTAGTGTCGGCAATATTGCTGTTGGTGGGACAGGAAAAACGCCTGCTGTTATTGCTATTGCGGAACGTCTTCAGAGAGCGGGTTTGCGTGTTGCTATCCTGCTGCGTGGTTACAAGCGCGAGGCTCGTGAGGGAATAACGGTTGTCTCGGACGGTAAACAGGTATACGCCTCCGCAAAGGAGAGTGGAGATGAGGCGTACATGATGGCGCAATGCCTTAGCGGTGTTCCAATTATTGTGAGTAGAGAACGCTATCTGGCAGGACAGATCGCACTTGAGCGTTTTAATGTGGAGGTCCTGCTCTTAGACGACGCATTTCAACACCGGCAGCTTGGACGTAATGTTGATATTCTTACTGTTCCCGTAACACATCCTTTTGGGAATCCGGCGCGGCTACTACCGGCGGGAACCTTGCGTGAGCCGCCATCTGCGCTTCGGCGCGCCGATATTATCCTACTGACACATGCGAACACACCTGAGATCTCCGAGCGTGCTAAGGAGGCAGTGAAACGGTTAGCACCGGACACATTGGTTTTGGAGAGTGTTCATCAGCCGACGTGCCTCTATCCGTTGCGCCGTGAGCACAGTGGAGAACATCAACTTGGCTCGCAAACTGGAAAGTTTGCGCTACAAAGGTTGCTCCGTGAGGGTAGTGGAGAACGTCAGGATGTAGGGATGCTCAAAGGAAAACGGCTTCTTGCGGTCTGTGGCATTGGGAACCCAGACGCTTTTGTGGGGACTCTCATGCGGTGTTCTCCGGCAAGCGTTGAACTCTTGGCGTTTCCTGACCATCACGTCTATGTGGGAGCTGATACGCAGCGGATAGGTGCGGCGTTTCGGGCAGCGAAGGCGGATTTGGTCGTTACAACGCAAAAAGATGCATGGAAATTGATGTCTGTTGTGGCGCATCAGGAACTTCCGATAGTTGTATTAGTAGTTGCGTTGGTTATTACAGGAGGGGAGGCGGAATTTACTGACCTTTTGTTGGCACGCATTCGTAAATCGAAAACCGCAGACCGCGGACCGTGAACCGCGATAAGCGAATAGCCGTACGCGAAGCGCGAACTACTAACTGCCTTTTTGTCGGTCGAGCCATTTGACGGAGAAATGAAGTAGATTTTCCATAATTTTATCGTTAATTTGCACATCCTCTTCTGTCTCATTTTTCAGGCTTGTGACGATGTATAAGCCTTTCTGGAAAGGAAGTAGCAGGAGCGGGGATGCGTTTTCAAAACCGTTGCTCGGTAATCCAGCGGCAGCGGTATTCGTTTTGGCGAGAGATGTCCATTTTCCGAGCGGGTCTAACCACATATCATCCAGTCGGATAAGTGGTTGATCCATAGCTTGTTGGTAGGTTTGATGGTTCCCGTTCAATGGGTTCGGCGATTGGAAGATACGAGAACGTTTACCCTGTGGTGTGGGAAAGAGTTCATAGGTTTCTTCGCATTCGATGCCGGTCAGCGGTTCTGGAATCCACCCGGTGCCGCGTCGCTGTTTAGCACTGGCTTTAATGTCTTGCCCGGAGACGAGGACGATACCGCCTTGACTGACGAAGTTTTTAATCCGGTGTTCGGCATCGATGTTCAGACGGTAGCCAGATTTGTAGATTTCCCCATTGCCGATCCATAAAATGTCAGTCTTTGCGAGTTTGTCGGTCCGCAAGTTTTGGACGTGATCATAAATTATATGGTGTCCTTGAACATATTCAAAACGTTCGAGGACAGGGAACTCCACGGTAGACGTGTTTCCAGTAAATGCCATGAGTTTGAGTGGCATCGCGATTTGGACTTCTGAACGTATTTTACTGGAACTTTTGGCAGTGCCATTTTCCGGTTTCCAAAGTTTCCCGTTGATAGTGGCATCTACGTATCCCAAGATTCGATTTCGTGCCCGCTGTAAACTCCGTTTTCGCTGTTCGGCGGTGTTTAAGTTGCGTGTTTGCGGATAAGCGAGCGATCCCAACGCGGCATGCCGAATGGGATTGTTATGTATCTGCTCAATAATGGTGGTATATGCTGCGATCCGACCTCGATTTGTGGGTAGGAGTCTCCTGTAGATAGAGAATCCGTGGCGGAGTTTGTTATCGAAGTGGCGAAAGGCGTTCTCAACATTCCACCGCCGACTGTAACTTGCGTCGATCGACTTCAAATCAATCCGTTCTTCGTTAATATTTGTGACGTATCCGTGAACGACGTTGATGCCGTGAATGGGTTCGCCGTCTTTGTCGGTGATGGCGATGTCCTCTGTGTCGCGCATGTCGAGGATTGCGTCTGTCAAGCCGGTAAGACTGAAAAGTTCGGGTTGATATTTCTCTGCGCTTTCGACGATTGTGCAATAGCGGCGAGGGAAGACGATGTCTGCGTCGCGAAAAGAGCGAAATTTGAAAAAGATTTTTTTATAATTGCGGATAGCGTGCCGATGTCGGGTTGAAACCCTATCAAAGGGTTTCACTTTACGATTAACGATGACATCCAGTGGAAACTCTTGAATGCTAAAAGCAGGGATATGGTGTTCATACTTGTAGTCCTTTTCCCATCTCGGCGCGTCCTCCCACAAATGGATACGACCGAGTTGGATCGGATACGGCGTATTGTTCTCAAAGATGATTGTGTTACCCTCGGCACGACACCGCAAGCCTCGGTCGTCGCGAACATTGAGTTTGTCAAGATTCTTCTTAAATTCGCATTCATATTCCCATTCATCTTTATAACCGTTGTTGTCCTTATCCTTTACATTCATCAATGCGATGTGTTTGTTGTTATAGTCCTTAAGAATAGCTGTGTATTCTGTGTTGTCCTCGCCGACGCGGACTCGGACTTTGACGCGTGTGCCGATGAGGCGTTCGATGAGGCGTTCGTAGCTTTCCTGCTCCAGGTAACTGGCGGATTCGTCTTCAAGTTCTTGAAGTCTTTTTTCAAAGTCGCCATCTGCTGCGGTTTGGTAGGCTTCACTGTATCTTGTCAATCGCGCGTCGGCGCCTCTTCTGAAACTTTTCCATACCATGCTAATGGCTTCGTCGAGTGCTTCCCTGAGGGCAATGAACATGTTTCGGATTTTCCGTCCGATTTTGTAAAAGAGGGGTGGGTGGTAGACGCGTTCAAGTTCCCAAGCACGTTCGCGCAATTCGCTGGTGTTCATTGAATCGAGATAGCGGATGTAAGCGACAATCCCTGCCTCACGTTCCTCGCTCTTGAAGATATAACTCGGTGCGTGCCCGCGTTGACGCGACTCCTCAGAGATAATTTCCATGCCTGTGAACTCAAGCCGCATGGTGCCTCGGTACCGCTGTCCGTCTTTCATCTGGAAGACGACGTATTTGTCAAGAAGTTTCTTTAGGAGTTTGTCTTTCTTAAAAAGTCTAATCAGGTACCCGATACTGCTTATCGCAAAGACAAGGATAATAACCCCGACGTAAACTTGCGAGTTTGCCCACCAGCTGCGGACCTGTTTCTGTGCTTCCTCGACGACGTTTGATTCTTGTCCTATTGCCGGGGGTAAGAGGAAAAACAAGGCGAGAATTAGGACGAAGATGGATGTATTAATATGAGAAAACCGTAGGCGATGTCCTAAAAGGTTTCGTCTTTTTAGGCTTTTAAACATCATGCGACTCCTCGATTAATAGATGCGTACTCCGTTTTCAGTGGCGATTCGCCGGACATTCGCGTTCGCGAGCGGAATCTTCTCCGCCGGGAGGTGTTCTATAAGTCCATAGCCATCGGGATAAAGTTCATCAAAACGCTTCAGTGCCACGCCGAGTTCCAATTCGCCTTCACCGGGCACTTCTTCATTCAGGTGAAGGACCAGACCGTTCTGTACGCTAATGTCTTTGATATGTGCCATGGGTGCGACGGGACCCATCACGCCAAAAATATGGTTGAGTCTCTCTTCGCTATTATAAACTTGTAATAGCGTTTGAAAATGGTTGACGAAATCCATAACAATGCGAAGTCGGTCGGAGCCGACACGTTCCACAACTTCTCGACAGATTTCTGGTGAACCCATAATTGAAACGGCATGTGTTTCCATTACGAGTGTCAATTCGTGTTGTTCAGCATGTGCTGCGATCGGTTTCAGCGTTTCAATCAAGCGTTCCATTGATTCTGGGAGATGATTGTCTCGATGCGATGTCCAAGCACCGTCAGGATTTAGGCTTCCCGGACGAAACAGGTAGTGGTGCGCGTTGAGAGAAGCCGCAGTTGCCATACCGCGTTGGACGCTTGCGATTGCGGCTTCGCGCACGGCGGCATCTGGGTGAAAAAGGCATTCCTCATAGGTGATGCCGAATTGCACGAGATCGAAGTTCGCATCTTCTAACATCCGCACGCAGCGCGAGCAGGCATCTAGTGGCACAGTCGGAATCTCCGCACTGCGGAAATGGAAACTTAAGCCGGTAAATTCCAGTGCCTTAATTTTTTCGATTTCATCCGATGTAAGTGTGCGGAAGTCTCCGCAGAGTCCAACAACACCAAGTCTCATAAAATTATACCTTCTTTTTTGTTTTAAACGCAAGACAAAGATGATCTGATGCACGGTTATTTGATTTTAAGGAATTGTGCTATGTCTGCTAACCTCCAACTCCTTTAAAAGATTTCTGGCGCGTTTAAGGTTTTTGGTGTCAAATCCTTCTGTGAACCAAGTATATATCGGCTCCAACACTGCATAAGCGTCTTGGTAGCGATTTTGCGCCATCCAGAGTTCGCATAAACTGAGAGCGGCTCGGAGTTCCCAAGATTTCGCGTTTTGTTGCCGTGCGATTGTCAATGCGTTTTGAAAGTAGTTTTCCGCTTGCTTGGTTGTGGTGCTTTCCTCGTTTGCGGTTTTGCTTTTCTTCGAGAGCATGAGATAGAGCTCGCCTTGTTGACGGGCGAGTTCGGCGGCGTGGGTTCGCTCTCCGGTTTGATTGACGATAGTGCGTGCGGAGTCAAGGGTCTGCAGGGCTAAACTCAGCTGTCCGGCACGTTGGTATGCTTGCGCGAGGCGGGCGAGAAAGAGCGGTAGAAGCATTTCAGCCCGCGTTTTTTTCCATGCTGCGATGCCTTTGCAGATCATGGCTATGCCTTCTTCTGAACGGTTTTGTTCAGCGAGTACCCATCCTTTCATTACTGTTGCAGCGGCTTCCCATCCAGAGAATCCGTGTTCCTGACATATCGCTAACATTTCTGTTGCGGCGGTATTGACGTTTTCTACATTGCCTTCGTACTGATAAAGCACGATTTTAAAATGGAGCAAAACGGCGTCACTAAAAGGATGATTCCTATCTTTACCGATCGCTGTGGCTTCATGAAGTCGAGCTTCTGCTTGTGTCGGGTAGCCGAGGCACCACAAGAGCGGTGCGGAATAAGAGAGCAACGTCATCCCGGGATCTGCGACGTAGTGCAGAAATGTCGGCACTGGGTGGTGTTGGGGTTGATAGAGTTCGATGCCAGCCTCCAAGTGTTCCCGAGCGGTTTGGAATTCGCTCAAGTAGTAGAGTGTTGCTCCCAGTGCGCGGCGCGCCTCGACTTCAAAAGCCGGGTCTCCGACCTGCTTAGCAATCGTGAAGCACTGCTGACCGAGTTCACGTGCTGAGCGCAGCCGTCCCTGTACCAGATGAGATAACCATAACCCAAATAGCACAGGGAACCGGAGGTCTTTTACAGTGGTGTTAACCGAGAATTCAGCACCTTCCTGCGAAACGGGTTCTTTGGCTTCGAGTGTATCTAAGAGTTCACGTGCGCGCGTGTAGGCGGTTTCTACCTCCTCAGAGGCATAACCACTTGTTGCGATCAAAGCCGTGCCAAGCGTAGTTTGTAGTTCCAATTCTAATTGGGCAGTCGCCTCAAGGTCCTGTATACCGGTGTTCTCGGACAATTGTTCGAGTGCTGCGAGTCCGTGCCTGATGTGTCGAGCACTCTCGATATTGGCGGAACGTTCTAAGGCACGGTGTCCGGCGTGCTGCCAATAATGGATTGCTTTTTCGGGGAGTCCAGCCTCTGTGTAGTGATATGCGACCAATTCGGGCTGAGCCCCGTCGCTGATGTTTCCGCTGCTGTCCTGTAAGACCTCAGCAATCTGTTGATGATACTGCTGCCGTCTGCTTCTCAGCAGAGATTGGTAAGCGGTTTCACGAAGGAGGGGGTGCCTGAAGGTATAGCGTACCTGATTGTCGGATGTCTCGTTTCGATTGAGGATGTATGCGTTTACTAATTCGCTCAATTGTCTTTTGAGAGATGTGAGGTCGATGGTAGGGTTATTCTCCAGATGGATACCGGAAGCGACCTTATAGAGCAATTCGCCTGTCCATTCTCGCCCGAGTGTTGCGCCGAGTTGTACAATTTCTTTTGCGGATCCGAGTTCGTCTAACCGAGCCGTCAGCAAGTCTTGTAGTGTAACGGGAATGTCTATCGCTTGTGAGTGTGGCGTTGTGTGGTCGGAGACATCAGCAATTAGGGAGAGTGCCCCGCTTTCAAGCACCATTTGGGTGAGTTCTTCAACAAACAGCGGAACACCTTCAGTCATTCCGACGATCCGTTTCAATAAATCAGGCGACACTGGCGTGTCACCGGCGACGTGCTGGATCATGATTTCCGATTCAGCGGGTGTGAGTGCCGATAGTGGGAGGGTGCTTGCCCATTCAGGACGTAGGAGTTCCTCCAACGCCTCTTTATCAAGCGCAGCGCCACTGGCATTTCTATCGGGTACCTCTTGTCCGTTTCTGCCATCTTGAGATTGCTCGTTGGATCGGAGGGTTTGCACATTGGAGCGACAGGACAAGATTGTGAAGATCCGGGCATTTTCAATGCGTGCGATTAGGAGCGTAAGGAAATCTATGCTTGAGGGGTCGATCCAATGCAGGTCTTCAAGAACAAAAAGTATAGGTTTCTGTTCAGCCATTTTTAGGAGCACTTGAACAAGGACTTCCAGGGTTTGTTGACGGCGTTGTCTCCGGCTCCAGCCTGAAGGATATGTATCTTGTTCGACCGGACCTATACCGGTTTCCATCTGCCAAAGACGCACGTTTCCGATTGGACCCAGACCCCAAACGCGTTGCGGGTCTATACCGGTTTCCGTCTGCCTCTGAATCTCGAAAGGTATTTCAAGCAGTTCGGCGAGGAGCGATAATGTTTGCGTTGTGTTTGCTTGTGCTTCGTTGTCTGAATTTTCCAATCCGAGCGTTGGGACACTGTAGTCGCGCAGGAGATTCTTGAGTTTATCAAGTCTCATCTCTGCGGTGTCAGTACTTGTAAACTGTACGATGTGTTCTTGAAACAGCGAAAGGATAGAATAGAGCGGACTATTCTGGTAGTAGGGGGAACATCTTCCCTCTATGATAACTGCTTCTGGATGCCGGTTGACGTATTCTTGGATCACCTGTATGCATCGTGATTTTCCGATACCGGCTTCACCTTCAATCAGGAGTGCTTGTCCTTTAGATGCGAGCACTTGTGTCCACCCTTGTTTAAGGCGTTCGACCTCCCGATCCCGCCCGATAAACGGGGTCAATCCGCTTTCATTGGCAATATCTAATCGGCTTTGCACTGGGATTTCACCGGAGACTTGATAGATATTTACGGGTTGTGAGATCCCACGGAGGGGCGCGGCACCGAGAGGTTCGCACTTGAAAAAACCCTCAACCAACTGGTGGGTTGTATCGCCAATAACGATGTTGTTCGGTGCTGCGAGTTTCTGCATTCTGGCTGCGAGGTTTGGCGTTTTACCGACGATGTCGATTGCTTCGGGCGACCCTTCGTCAGAGATATGCCAAACGACAACAAGTCCTGTGTCAATGCTGAGGCGTACGCTAATGTTTACGCCGAAGGTGGTGTGGAGATACGGTTTGAGTGTCTCCATAGCGGCGACAATACCGAGTGCAGCTCTTACGGCGCGGTGTGCAGCGTCTTCATGTGCGATGGGATACCCGAAATAGACGAGGATGCCGTCCCCGAAGTATCGCGCGATGTGTCCGTTTTGTGCTAAGACGACTTCCATGACACAGGTCCGATAGATCTCTAAAAGATTTCGGAGTTCTTCGGGATCGAGTCTTTCAGTAAATGCGGTGGAGTCGACAATATCACAGAACAGGACGGTGAGTTGGCGACGTTCGGCACCGTGTGTGAGGGTTGCCTCTACGGCAGGAGTGTCCACAGCTGAAGTTTGGGATATGTCCGGTGCGTCACTGAGGGATGCACCGCATTCACCGCAGAATTTAAAGGACGGATTTAGAAATCCACAATTTTCGCAACGTTTGTGCTCCATGATATTTTTTGTCCTGGCACAAGGTCGGTGAAAGATGATTACCAATTACTTTCTAAACTGATTTAGGTATTCTTCAAGTTCGGCATCACGTGGATCTAACTTGTATGCTTCCTGATAATTATCAAGTGCTGTGTCGGTTTTGCCGACTTTCATGTAGAAAGAGCCGAGATTCCGATAGGCGACGCTGTGTGTTGGTTTCAAATCTAAGGCGCGATAATAGTGGTCTCTGGCACGGAGCATATAGGTTTTTGTCTCTCCGATGAGAATGTTGATGGTGATTTCATTCTCCCAACGTTGTCGATACACTTCGCCATCGAGTTGCCGAGCGTGTTCCTCAATGGCATTAGCAACCGCGGCATCTCGTGTTTTGAAGGTGATGACCCCAGAGGTTGTTTTCGCCGTGGCAAGTTTAAGTTCTGCGACTGCTTGGTCGGGTGTTTCCTCTCTGAGTTCTTTTTCCCATGAGGGCCAACTCGGTCCAGCGTATTTGAGACCTTGTTCATAATAAACGGTTCCAAGGTCGTTATAGATTTCAGCGTTCTCAGGTCGCATCTTTAAGGCTTCACTGTAAAGTTCAATGGCTTGTTTGTATTTCCCGGCGTTGAAGGCATCGGTGGCGTGAGTGCGAAGTTGTTTAAATTCCTCACTTTCTAAGTTGACAGCGATGCCCAATTCTGCCTTGTCTCTGCCATAGAAATAGATACCACCAATTAAGAGGATGGCGATGCAAACGGCTATAAGTGTGGGTAGTTGCAGTTTCATATTTTTAACTTTTGCCTCCGGTCGGTTGTTAGTTGTTAGTTAATGCTTGTGGCAGGGGCGCAATGTGTCAATTCCACAGACGCTTAACTGTAGACTGTTAACTGACAACTCTTAAAACACTTATCTCCATCGATTGTTTCTATTAAAAGTGACAACGATTGTTTCATCGCCCCCATCTCGTTCAAAGTAGAGTCGCATTCCGTTTTGCGTGCGGATAAGTTCGTCAATAACGATTTTAAGAAATTCGAGCGAGTGAATTTTAATATTGTCAATCTGGTAAATGAAATCCCCGCGCGTGAGTACGTCCCTCAAACCGCTGTTTCTCTCAACATTTGAGATAATAACACCGGGCTGTCGGTATTTGCGCGCCATCGCCTTGTCGGGTTGCGAGAAGGTTAACCCCCATCCAGAAGGCGAGTAGTACCATTCCAAGGTTTTCAGCGTGAAGTTGGTTTGTCGTTTTTTACCGCGCCGAATGAGTTCACAAGCTATGGGTTGGTGGAGCGGTAGGAGCCGTGTGATTGCTTTAAAGTCGTCTTCGCTCCTGATGCGGTGCCCTAAAATACCGATGATCACGTCCCCTCGTTTGATACCTGCGTCAGCGGCAGGACCTTGTTTCTCTACCTCGGATACCAGAACGCCGGTGTTGTGTGGTATTGACAATTTTTCTGCGAGATCCTCAGTCACAGATTGGATTTCCTTGATGCCGAGGCGCGGTGGAACGACGCTGCCGTATTCGAGAATCTGGCGGACGACTTTCCGGGCTTTGTTGGCAGGGACAGCGAATCCGATGCCTTGCGAGCCGCCGCTTGTTGATTTGATGAAGGTATTTATACCGATAAGTTGTCCGTGTATATTTACGAGGGCACCGCCGCTGTTGCCGGGGTTAACAGAGGCATCCGTCTGAATCAGGTCTTCATGATAGAGGTCTTCGATAGAGAGTGCGCGTTCGGTGGCACTCACGATACCGATTGTGACCGTGGGCTGGGCGTTGCCTATTGATAAATTGAACGGGTTTCCGATTGCGACGACCCATTCCCCAATGAGTAGCCTGTCTGAATCGCCCCATTGAATTTCTGGTAGGACGGTGCCTGTATCGACTTTCAAAAGTGCGAGGTCTGAGAGATAATCGAATCCGATGACTTGTGCTGCGAATTCTCTCTCGTCCGAGATCGTTACGGTGATGCTATCGGCATCTTTGATGACGTGATGGTTTGTTAGGATGTGTCCGTTTTTGTCAATAATGATGCCTGAACCGACTTCTCGAAGCGAGCGTCTACGGGGGTAAAAGACATCGTCCCAGAACCACCATTCGTTAAGCGATGTTCGTCTTTCAACGGTGCGGATTGCGCTGATATTGACGACTGCAGGACTGGCGTGTGCGACGGCTGTGACAATTGCCGTCTGTCGTGCTGCTGTAACCGCCTCTTGGGTCTGCTTAGCCCGAAATTCAGCACTGTAAGCACTCCGACAAAGCGAACCTCCGAGTGCAAAACATGTACATAACGAGATGAGTAGGATATAACGATAGCAACGGCGTAGATATATCATAGACTTGTTTTCTGCTGCAAGTGTCGTTATTGCGGGTTAGCGTTTTAGTTTGAGAGAGATCCGGTATCCCTCCAATCCGGGATCGGTATCAACAATTTTCTGTACCGCTTCAGCAGTCCGTCGTTTTGCAGGAAAATTATCGGCGTTGGCACATCGGAGTGCTACCCTTGCGCCGACTGCACTGGCGGCACGTAGATTCTCCAGTTTTAC
Source organism: Candidatus Poribacteria bacterium (assembly GCA_028820845.1). NCBI lineage: Bacteria > Candidatus Poribacteria > Candidatus Poribacteria bacterium. Next base: position 37,990 of record JAPPII010000012.1, on the reverse strand, counting down.
TTTGTCGAGTGTATCGTAAGCGGTATGTCCGAAGCCTCTGCCTGATGGGGGTGCTTCGGGGTCACCCATGTGGCATGAAGGTACGCCTTTGAGGAAAAATGGGAAATGATCGGAGTAGGAGTGTACCTTTTGCCCGACCGGCATTTCGGCGTGCATCTGCTGACGTGCGGTGTTGAAGAACGGTTCCAAAGCGTCCCAGCAGTGGAGAACGATACCTTTGCGACTCGCGCCGCCTGCTGCGTCCATATTCAGCATGAACCGGATATTGTCTAATTCCGATGCGTGTGCATCGACATAACGGAACGCGCCGGTGAGTCCAATTTCTTCAGTTCCGAAGGCGATGAACCGAACGGTCCGCTTAAGGGTATCGCCAGCGTAGGTGGATAGTGCGCGGGCGGCTTCTATGACGGATACCATTCCTGAAGCGGGGTCGTGTGCACCTTGGGAAATGTCGTGTCCGTCGTAGTGACATCCGAGAATTATCATCTCTTCGCTGTTCTCATGTCCGGGTAGATCGGCGACGACGTTCCATGAGGTACGCGGTTCGTTAATGTCGGTTGTCTTGAGGTTCAATGTGACGCTTCCGGACTCCCGCGCCATGAGTCGTTTTAGGAATTCGCCATCTTCTTTGCAGACGGATATTCCTGGGATGGGTGCTTCTTGATTGTTTTGGAGGCTCCCTGTTTCGGGGCCGACCCCTGGGTGTTCGCTAACGAAAATAAATCCGCATGCGCCAGCGAGGACGGCGCGTTCAAATTTCTCCTTGCGGTGGACCCATCTGCCGAGGTCTGGGGGTGAGGCACTCTGTGCCATAACCAGCCTCGCGATGGCGGTGTCGCCGAGTGCTTCATATTCTGCGGGACTTCCGTATCCGGCGGAGACGAGTTCGGTGGTGATGTCTCCGGCGGGGCAATAGGGAAGTGAGATACAATGGAGTGTTCGGCGAATCGGTTCAATCACTTCAAGGGTTGCGGTGCCGCGCGTCCAACCGGCATAAGGATATTCCTCAAGGGCAACATTTTGGAGTCCGTAACGTTTAAAGCAGTCGGCGATAAAGTTTGCGGCTTCGTATTCTTCAGGCGTGCCTGCGAACCTTGCGCCGTATTCATCGCAGAGGACTGTCAAATTTTCCATTGCCTCTTGCGAGGTGTAGATGTCACCGACCATCTGCTGGTCGAGCTGCAAATAGGGGTTCGTTTTGCTCATAAGTTTCGCTCTTCTCTTCTGGGATTTGTGGTATCGTTTCCATTCTTGCGTTGGCAATTTTTTTGAGTTGCCACGGATCAAGTATCTGGATGCGTCGAAACCTTTTCTCAAGGATTTTGTGTTGTTTGAATTGGTTGAGGAGTGTTTCCGTTTTTTCAACGGAACTGCCGATGAGTCGAGCCAATTTCTTTGTTGAGAGTTTGCGGAGGGTGCACTGCGACCCGTGACCGCCTAGTGTCTGATTGTGTTTCGGTGCATCGGCGTAATTTTGTAATAGAAACGCGAGCCGTGATGCTGGACTCCGAAACGCGATGTTTAGGAGTAGGTTGGTCTGTTCCGCACGTGATTTGCTACGCGATATTGTAGGATTAAAGTTCCTTAGTTTTGTAGGAAACCGAGAGATCCACGCATACAGGAATCTCTGTATGAACCAACCAAACGTCTTTGGTGGTGGCATCGCTAAGTGCGGCTTTCGTTTCAGGAAGAACTGGAAGTTCTGGATATTGACGGTACCGACAACAGCTTCCGTAAATGTCTCAGCGGTTAGGTTCGGGTGTGCTTTGTCTTCTTCCCATTGAACGGCACCAAAGATTTCGCCGGGTTCGAGAAGTTCTAAAGTTACGGGTTCCCCGTCAGGCGGCGTTTCGTAAATCTTGACGCGTCCCTCTTTGATCAGATAAACGCCTTCGGCGCAGAGCGGCTCGCCATTTTTCAGCGATTTAAAGGTTGTAATCTTTGCGAGCGCGTTTGCATCTGCCTCGATGAGGTCTTGGAAGATGTCTATCTGTTTAACGGACCAGAACCTTTCTGGCGTTTTTTGTTGTTTTACCATGTCAGGATCGTCCAGAGCGTGTAGTCTTTTGGTATTATGGACTGTGTTGGTTATGCGTTGGGCGTTTTTGGTTTTCTATGCCTTTAATTATAGCAGTGTGTTACTAATAAAGCAAACGAAATGTGGTTGTTGGTTGTTGGCGAATGGGTGTTGGTTTTTGTCTAAATCGGGATTTACAGGATTCAAAAATTGACAGGATCATACGGCGGTGAATATGGGTTAACGGAACGGTATATTTTAATCAATTAACGTAACGGCATATCTTAATCAATTTTCGTTAAAAATGTTACACTAAATGTTACACCTGTGTACCATTGGGTGTGTTGCCTGTAACGTTAGATAACCCAGTCATCGTAAGGGTTTGTTGATGTTTAATTTTCGATTTTTTTCTTGTATAAAAAAAATAATTTTGCGAAAAGTGTAACAATTTTGAGTGAGCGGTCAGCGGTCAAGGCGTTCTGCTGCGCTTCATTTTCAGCAGTCATTGGTTAACTATCAGTAATAAATTTCTGTGGTCCGCTGAAAAGGTTTGTGTTGGTTTCGGTGCCAGTATTTTTGTCGTTTGATACACTATTCACCTCTTTGGAAAGTCTTACGCTATATTATACTATTTTTGCTAACGGGTGTCAAGTAAAAATGGGTTATGGGTTGTGAGTTGTGGGTTATAGGTTGCCTGAAGCGCGGATGACGCGGCGTTGCGGATTTTGGAGGATATTAGGTGTATTGTTAGAATCAGGATTTGGAGGATTATTTTCATCATGACACATGTTGGTAGGGCCGTTCCCACGTTGAGACTTGGTTTTCGCTGAGGTTATGTCGGCGACACAGTTCCGCCTGTGAACTTTCACCGCTAAGGGCCTCAAGCACAACTTCTGCTTTAAACTTAGCAGTGAATTTTCTGCGTTTCGCCATCGGAATGCTCCTTTCAAATAGATTGTCATTGTAGCACAATCTTATATTAGAGAGTGGTCTAAATTTCCGGTGGCAGTACAGAAAATTATACAGGAAAGCCATTTAGCATGGCGTTTCACACGTCATATAAATACAGACTACAACAGATTTCATGTTGGGCAGACTTGTAAATTCTTTGCCTATGCTATAAACAAGAATGGGGCCCTTTACAAACCTTCTGCCATTGATGAGGATTTTTCTAAGTATACGTGGATATATAACCCATTAACGTTTACAGTGCACGAAATCACAAGCGAGTCTATAGAATATCTTATTGCAAAAACGTCTATCCCAAAACGCGTTCTTGATAAAATCATATTAGATCGTATACAAGAGTATCAACACTCCAAAACTAATGGACGGAATATAGATGATTTGGTTATAGAAACCCCACCATCCAAATCCATAACTCCTGAAATTCTTCAGCAATATAAATCTGAAGAAAATCAATGTAAAGAAAAAGCAAATCAGCAGAAATGGATTAACAGAAAAAAGTCTTTAATCAAACTAAAAGATTGGCTTATAGAAAGTAAAACAATTACTGCATTAATCACAGGCCTATTGACTGGTAGCGGGGGGCTATATGCTATCTTAAAATGGATTATTCCATTTTTTCAAAAATAAATGTGAGTCTACCGGTATAACTCATAAAGCTAATCGGAATTAGCCGTGAAACTCAATTTAACCAATCCCAAAACGACTTATTCCGTTTTTTTATTTTAATCCACAGTAAACTGGATCGCATCAAACCGACGCGCGACTTCTGCGACTTGTGGCTTGAGTGCTTCAGGACTCCCACCAGAAAGCCCAGCAACAATACAATCCGCAATGTCCGGTGCATCCGCAGGTGTCATCCCCCATCGCGTAACCTCCTGAACACCCATACGCAACCCAGACGTGCCGACCTCCGGCGGCAATCCCGCCGCACCCGCAATAATATGACACGCTTCCAAATGATTGGCGAGTGCACCACCCTCGCCATACTTATCTACAATCAGAATTAAGGTATGCGACTCCGTGAAACCGAGATCCGCACCCAGTATCGGAACACCGCGTTCCGCTAACGCGCCTCCGAGTGCTTTTGCGTTCGCAACGATCGCATCCGCTTGTGCCTCACCGCATTCCATCCACTCTATAAACGTCCCCGCTAATGCTGGAAGCCGATTCAGATGGTGATTGCTCATCAACAACGGATAAAGTCCCTTCGCAACCCGCTCAGCAATAGACGCATCGTTGGTTAGAATCATGCCGCCCTGTGGTCCCGCCAATGTTTTGTGAGTGCTGGAGATGATCACATCCGCCCCTTCATCAAACGGCGACTGAAACCGTTTACCCGCAATCAGTCCAATAACGTGCGAGGCATCGTAGATAAGATAGGCATCAGGATTCGCTTCGCGCATCGCCTGCTTCAGTTCTCGTACAGGTTGTGGAAAGAGAAATACACCGGAACCGACGTTAACGATACTCGGCTTGTATTCAGCAATTAGCGCAAGCGTTGCGTCGAGATCAATGTTTGAACGTTGTCCGTCCCACGGAATCGGAATCGATCGTAGTTCCACTTTGAGTGGTGAGGAGAGCAATTTTTCAGCATAGTGGTGTCCGTTATGTACCTCTAATGCCGTGTCCCCCGGTTTCGCTAATGCAAACGTTGTTCCAATCCCCGCAATGTTCCCTGATAGTGGACGGAAATCGACATACGCTGCGCCAAAGAGCTCCTTCGCTAACGCTTGCGTGTATACCTCTATTTCGGCAATATAACGGTTGCCTTTGTAATTGCGTTGGTAAAGGTCAGTGCCAGAATAATTCCCATACCGTCGCGCCAACCGTTCGTCGAAAAGTTCTTCTACCAACGGCGAAGGCGTATTCTCCGAAGCAATAAGATTCAGACAGGTATCCCGGTATGCTTGATGTTTATCGAGCAGTGAAGTGAGTTTTTGAACTTTTGGGTTATATGTCATTGAGAAGAAGCCTCCGTTTCGTCATGGAGCAAAGGACAGAGAAATCAGGGGCATTTAGTTTTCCAATAATTTGGGTCCGGAAGCCCGAACTTGTTCGGGAAAAAGCGCACTGTCCCGAACAAGTTCGGGCTTCCATTACAGTTAACCTTCACATAGGTAAACTTATCTCTTAAAACTAAATAGCCCTACAGAGAAATTACTTGACGTGCCATAAAAAATCAGTTACGATGAAGGAAAACAGACTGCAATGAGGAAATTATGCCAAAACCGACAGATATTCGTATCCTTGATGTTCATTACGACTTTGAAGAACACCAATACCGTACCCCCTTGAAGTTCGGCGGTGTTCCGACAGATCACTGTGTACTCTTTAACGTCCGCATGCGAGTTCAGACGCGCGACGGCAAAGAGGCAGAGGGCAAAGGCTCGATGCCCCTCGGTAACGTCTGGGCATTCCCACCGCGTTATGCCCCTTTCGACCAGAGCCTCGCCGCGATGAAAAAACTTGCCGAATTAGCGGTCAAAGTAACACAAGATTGCACATTATGCACACATCCCCTTGAACTCTCCGAAGTGCTTGAACCCGAATTTTTGCGAATCGCCGACGCGTTGTCCAACACCATGCAGCTCGCATCACCAATCCCCAAACTCTGCACCGTCGTTACAACGAGTCCTATTGACGCAGCAATTCATGACGGGTTCGGGAAAGCAAACGGCATTAATAGCTACAACGGCTTAGGCGAAGATTTTATTGAGGCAGATCTGTCACACTTTTTGAATGAACAATTCGTTGGAAAATATCTCGACCAGTATACTTCACGTCAACCGAAGTCGAACATGCCGCTTTATCATCTCGTCGGCGCACTCGATCCGCTTACCGATGCCGATATTGCCGAACGCCTCAACGACGGTCTACCCGAAACGCTTCCCGAATGGATTGTCGCTGACGGATTGACACACCTGAAGATTAAACTCAACGGTGACGATCTCCAATGGGACGTGGCGCGCGTCCTCGCAATCGATAAAGTCACCGCAGAAACACAGGCAAAACGCGGTATCAATACATGGCACTACTCCGCCGATTTCAACGAAACCTGTCAAGATGTTGAATATCTGTTGGCATTTCTCAGCCAGATTCAAGAAACAGAGCCCGCAGCTTTCCAACGCCTCGCTTACATCGAGCAGCCGACCGATCGGAATCTAAAGGCGCATCCCGAAAATAAAATGCACAAAGCCGCCGAGATAAAACCGGTGGTGATAGACGAATCGCTGACCGATTTTGAGACTTTTCTATTGGCACGAGAGCAAGGGTATTCCGGTGTTGCGCTCAAGGCATGTAAGGGGCAATCTCAGGCGTTGCTGATGGGTGCCGCTGCTGCGGAATACGATATGTTCCTCGCTGTTCAGGACTTGACGTGTCCGGGTGCATCTTTCTTGCATTCCGCTGGACTTGCTGCGCGCATTCCCGGTGTAACGGCTATTGAAGGCAACTCACGCCAATTCTGTCCAAGCGCGAACGACGGTTGGTGCGACGAATTTCCCTCAGTTTTCAACATCACTGAGGGCACTGTGGGAACACATGTTCTTACTGCACCGGGGCTCGGACACTAACATCCGCCCGCTCCGTTTCTGGATCGGTGACGGTGATATTCGTGACAACATTCCGCTGTTCAGGAAGCCGTACCGGAAAGTCCGCAATCACATCATTAATCAATTTTTTGATAATCTCTTTAACCGGGTCAAACGGTATACACTCAAGCACAACAATAGCGCGATGTTTTGATGGCGCGATGTTATACGTCAGTCCGTACTGGAGTCCGAGTTGCATTAACTCCGGCTCGACATTGATAGAAATCTGCCGACGTTCCTGCTCTGTGACGTAAAAACTATCAAGGATGAAGTGCGTGTGAACCCACGCTTCTCTCTCTTCAACGACTTTCATAATAGTATATTGTAATACCAACAACCAATTGTGTCAATCCTGTAAAAGCACTATAGATTGACGAATTGGGACTGTCCCCAACTCCTGAGCGCGCCCGTTGTGCCAACGAATTTGGAGATTGTCTACCCGCGTTGCCCTTCCCAATCCAAAGGTGAGACAGAGATCGTTGCCTGACAAATAACTCGCCCCACAGATAACCTCGCGCAGAAGCGTCATGCCGTCCGTCTCTACCTGAACTTGCGCACCGATCGCGTCGGTATTGCCATCTGTACCAACCAATTTCACCATTAGCCACGCGTTCGCATTGCCAACTGCATTGCTGAGAATAACTGCTGGACGGTTTGACTGGCACAAAACAACATCCACATCGCCATCCATATCTATATCCCCGAAGAGCATCCCACGGACGACATAAGGTGTTTTATCCAATCCAGCCTCAGCGGTAATCTCGGTAAAACCCATGTGGTTTTCTGGAGTACCCCCTTGATTGCGAAACAGTTGCACAGGCTGCGCGTAGTGCTGTTTTGCATCAATCTGTTCCACGTTATCCCAGATATGCCCGTTCCCAACGAGTATATCTAACCAACCGTCGTTATCAAAGTCAACAAAACGAGTACCGAAACCGAGTGCGTAGAAGGACGGATCGGCGAGATCTGTGTCAAATGTTACGTCCTCAAAGTAACCATCGCCATCGTTCTGCATAAGACAGTTCGCCTCCAACGCGAAATTCGTCACCCAAAGATCTATATCGCCGTCGTTATCATAATCGCCAGCGTCTATACCCATCGAGCCGTTTGCGAGTCCATCACCGTTATACGCAACACCGCGGCGCACGCCTTCCTCTTGAAAAGTCCCATCGCCTTGATTCACAAAAAGCGTATTCGGAGACATATCGTTCGCGACGTAGATGTCCACCCAACCGTCGCTATTCACATCCGTAAAGACGACACCAAGCCCACGCGTCGTCGGTTCATACACCCCTGCCGATTTTGTAACATCCGTGAACGTACCATCTCCATTGTTTCGGTACAATACATCGGCAATACCTTGATATTCGTTAGGACCACAATAGATACGCAAACTATTTTTGTAATAGCACGGGATATCGGTTTCCAACGCATATTCAACGTAGTTGCACACATAGAGATCAAGATCGCCATCCCGGTCAATGTCAGCAAACGCCGCACTCGCACTCAACAGTGGACACCCCACCTCCGCTTGCTCAGTTACATCTGTAAACGTGCCATCTCCATTGTTCCGGTATAACACGTTTTCCCCTAAGTTTGTCACGTATAGGTCGCGATACCCATCAGAATTGTAATCCGCAGCGACAGCACCGAGCCCATAGCCGGTATCACCAACATTTGCAGACGCTGTAATGTCAACAAAAATACCAGTATCGTTTCGGTAAAGTCGATTCTTAGGTAGAGATTCTGCTGACGGAGAGAGTGAATTGCCTTGAACGAGGTAGAGATCTAAATCGTCGTCGTTGTCAAAGTCAAAGAGTGCCCCACCACTGCCCATCGTCTCAACGAGTCGGCGTTCCGCAGAAAATCCGTTGACGTGCCGGAAATCAAGTTTCATCGCATAGGTTACATCGCGGAAATACGGATCAGCATCGCTGAGGTGTGGAAATACGAAAAGGAGAAAAGGCGTTAGTATGGAAGTCAAAAAACGGGACAGGTAGTGTTTGGGTTGAAACATGGTGATAGGCAGGTTATTCTTTTATCTCCGGGCGCGGCCGGACGACCCGAAACCCGATTGTATGTGTTGAATCCAAAGGATAGAATTTGAATCGCAAACCTGAACGGAGAAACGCGCGACCAACATCCCATGCACCCCCACGAATCACCCTCGCTCGAAGCACATCTCGAAAGCGGAGATTGAGCGGATTTCGGGCCACATTGCTACCACCTCGCTGATAGGCTGTTGGACTGTATTCATCGAGACACCACTCCCATACATTCCCAGCAAGATCGGCGATGCCGTCTGGTGATTCACCTTGCGGAAACTGTCCGACCGATACTGGACGGTTGTAGCGACGTGCGAAGTTGGCGTGCTGACGTGCCTTGGGTGGCGTGTTTCCCCATGGATATCTACGTGCCTCAGTCCCACGTGCAGCGCGTTCCCACTGTGCTTCGGTCGGAAGACTTCCGCCAATCCATTCCGCGAACGCCTGAGCGTCAAACCACGTCACACCCACAACGGGCTGCGTATCAGTGTTGAGCGTCTCATCCGCCCAAGTCTCCTCACTGTTATGCCCGCGCGGTGTCGGACGGTTCGTCGCTTCAACAAAGGCACGGTATTGGGCGTTAGTGATTTCATACCGCGAGACTTCATAAGCACTCAGATAGACCTGATGTTGCGGCAACTCCGCATCAAAGGTGTGCCGTTCAAGCATCGAACTCCGCAACTTCGCGTCTTCGTAAGCTGCTGCCGCTTCTTCAGAGGTTGAACCCATCAGAAACGTGCCTTCGGAGATAGAGATCCATTCTATTGTGGTGAGGACCTTTTGGGCAGTTTTACTGACTTCGGCAATAGCGAAATCACGACAGATCACAAGGATAAAGACAAGAATTGTGAAATAGGTGCATTTCATCTTAAGGCGGAAATCTGTTATTTCTCGTTAGAACTGCCCTTTTGAAAATTAAGTTTCCTTAAAGAGAACCATGTCCAGACTTCATCGAAATTATCGTCCTCACTGGAGTTACCCCCATAGAACACCTTGTAGTCCTCACCGGTGGTAACATTTAACCTACGGGCTATCTCAAAAATATCTTCCGCATGTCGTGAACTGTTTGGATCAGTAACACAGCACTTCAAAACATCTGGGGGTTTAGAAAGGTGTTCATCATATTGCAGGTAAGAATAACCCTTTAATATGCTTTTAAGGATATTAGGTGGATCCCACTCTTTCCAAGCAATCTTAACAATCTCGACTGCGGCTTCCTGCAAAACTTTCTCTAATTCGTTTCGAGAAATTCCGCAGAGCTCTTCATCCTCAAGCGTTGCGATAAAAATCCCTTTGCCCAAGTCTATAGGCAAACCGTTCTCTTCCATAGTGTGACCGCCGTTTAAAGCGTACCGAACCCTAGCGAAGCGAACGGGACCATGACCCTTTCTTTCAGGCATCTCTATCTTAAGGAATTTAATGAAATCATTACCTGGCACCTCTTTCAGGTCAACGCTACGAATCTCATACATGTTCATTATAGTCTCTCCTATGAAACAGGCAGATCTAATAGAGAAAATTCTACTTCAAAACGGTGCTTTACACAAAACGGAGGTATATAACCGTAAATTAACACTTCCACATCCCGTTGTGCATGTATAAGTGTCCTTAACTTCATCTCAAAATTGGACGAGAAATCTCCCGTCGGGTTAGGGACTTGAGATGTTTGCTTACTCAGACGATCTGCCATATATTCCATGTCAACAACCCCTCGTAAAGGTTGAGGTAAAACATGAACAACTTCTTTGGCCGGATCCAGTAAATTAAGCCCATGAGGCAGCGAATCATCAATCTCTATTTCATATATGTAGGCGGGATTGCCTGATGTTGGTTCTCTACTTACTACTAAATACTGCATAGTGCCATGCCACTGCGTAGGAGCGAGTGAGTGAAATATATGGACTGTTGATAGTTCCTGTTGCGACATGAGCTATCAATGCTTCGGTCGTCGGACCTGTTTCAGGTGAACGTGCGGTAAAACCGACTCGGCGAGAATCACGGCTATGCCAATGTGTACCAACCCCCGCACCTTTATAAAATGTAGCCATAAACCTTCTTTCAGAGTTACAACAAACAAATAATAGATATGAAATTTGTTTTTAAAAATACTGTAGCAACAGCTAACGACTATCCGACATGCTATGCCGTCGTTTCAAGTCACCCCAAGCAATCGGCAGCTTCGCACGCGGCGAAACATCAAACGGCACGAGAAGGTCTTCAAAATACTCAAACTGCGCAATCTGTTCGCCTTTGCCATCGCAAATACCGACGTATATCCCAACCTCAAGCGGTTCATCAAACTCTTGTTCAGTTTCACCGATGTCAATCCAAGTATCATTGGCTTTCCGTTTCCACCACGCCGTAAACGTATCCTTTTCACGCCGGAGCCGCATGTAGAGCTCCATTTCACCCGCTGGGTCTTGGAAATCCGGAACAACACCCACAAGTCCCTCACCCGCATCAAACTGCCGTTTCTGATATTGGATAACAGCATTGTTGCCGTTTGCGGGACCGCGACCCCAGAGTTTAATCGTCACCCACTCACCTTCGCGGCCTTGGCGATCCTTTGTTGTTGACGAGTAGGCAACGACCCCAGCAACAACACACGCATCTTCATAGTCCATGTACAGGTGCGTCTCTATGTCAAAATCACCTTCATGTTCTTGATAGAGCCGATTCGTTGTGTCTGAGGGCCAGAGATTACGATTCAGTTCACCCGTGACGTGAAGCCATCCGGCTTTTGTTTTCCCGAGATCCCATTCTTTCGGTTCAACATCTGCCACATCAGAGGTCTTCCATTTCCAATTCGGATTCTTCAAAGCATTTCCATCAAAAGGATCACCCAGAGACTCTGCCCCTTCAGTAGAAGTGCCATAAAGCACCACAAAACCAATAAAAAATAAAATAGCGGTGTACCTCAAATCTCACCTCCTCATAAAAGAACTGGCGGCATTAGAGCCGCCAGCAACTCAGAAAAACTACAAACAACTTTCGCGATTACTGTCCTTTGAGTTCACCCCACGTAACAGCGAGCCTGTCGCGCGGGTCAACCGGTGTCGCCGGGCTGGATGCCTCCAGGAAATAGTCAAAAGTAACAGTCATCCGACCCGTAGCACTCGCGCCTTCACAGATACCGACGTAGAGGCCAACCTCAAGCGGATCTTCGAGTTCGTTGGTCACTGTACTCACCGAGACCCAATCGCCTTCTGCATTCGGTTTGAACCACGACTCGTAATCATCGCCATCGCGCGCGACGCGGAGCTCAATCGGAATAACACCTTGGTCTGGGTTGTAGTCGACTTGTGTACCAACATATCCCAAAGCCCCATCATCATTCTGACGACGTTGGTATTGAAGCACCGCATTGTTGCCTTGCGCAGCACCACGGCCCCACAACTTCAATGTTACCCACTGACCATCACGGTCCTGGTGATCTTTTGTTGTCGCAGAATACACGATGATGCCTGCCACAGTACAAGCGTCGGCGTAATCAACAACCATTGACGTTTCAATGTCAAACTGTTGCTGATCCGTGATCTGATAAAAACGTGTAGATGTATCGTCAGTCCATACATTCTGATCGAAACCCGCTTCGGCAACCAGCAATCCATCTTGCAGCTCCCAAGGGCTCTTATCGCCATCCTTGACCTGCCAGAAGGACTGAAGGTCTTGACCCGTCCCCTGGAATTCATCGCTCATCAAGTTCTGGGCAAAAACACCAGGAATGAGACATACAGACAAAAGCAGTATTCCAACTATGCAAGTAATCTGTTTCATTACATACCCTCTCTGTTTTTTTGTACAGGACGATATTTGTTGGTATCCAAAGAGGATACTTTTCCTCTCAGATGACTTTTGGTTCGTCCGTACAGATAATTAGTTACGAAAGTATATTAACATATTGATTGAAAAAAATCAATTTTATTTTTTCCAACTTTCCAACTTCGGATTTGTAGCCTCAACTTTTAGTTTACGCCTTATAAGGAAACAAATCTAAAAAAATGCAGATCTCCTTGCAATTCGGGTTAAGACTATGTTAAAATTCAGAATTAATCCAAAACTCAGTCTGAATCGTAGATTATATCCTTTGGGAGGAGACTATGAAAGTAGGTATTAGGGACGGAATGTTACCCGTTTCGTTTGAAGAATCGTTTCAGAAAGCAAAAGAAATTGGGTTCGACGGTGTCGAAGTCTGCATGGGAGTCAACTACCGTGAGCATCTGCTCTGGCAGGATGGCGGTATCGACAAGGTAAACAGTTTAGCAGAAGCAGCCGGTGTCGAAATCCCCTCACTATCACCCGGTGGTTTTACTGCTTATTCGTTTATGCATCCGACTGATAGCACACGGAGCGAAGGCATCGCGAAGCTGCAATATCTCGCAGAGACCGCACCGCAACTCGGTGCGAAGGTGATCCTGGTACCGTTTTTTGGGAACGGTAAAATCGAGGACGACCACATCGACGCACCACGTTTCATAGACGGGTTGAAAGCCGCTGCCGAAACCGCCGAAAAATATGGCATCTCTCTCGCAGTGGAATCAACCTTAAGCGCAGAACAGCACCAAAGAATTATTGATAACGTCGGTTCATCAGCCGTTGGGGTCTACTATGACATGGGTAACGCCACCGGATTCGGTTACGACTCGCCAGCCGAGATTCGGAGCCTCGGTTCTGCTATTTCACAGATGCACATCAAGGATACAAGCGGCAATCACGCTGGCGAAGGCGATGTCGATTTCCCCGCAGTCTTTGACGCTACTCACGCTATTGGATACGACAGTTGGTTCGTACTGGAAACGCCCGGAAAAGATGATCCAGTGGCATCCGCAGCGAAAAACCTCAATTTCGTGAGGAATAACTTTTGAAGTAAGGTGCTACTTGGTATCCGAACCCGTTTCATAATGGAGAATCGGCATGAACAGTCCGAAAACAATGGTTCCACGCTCCGAAAGTAAGAAACTTCTGTCTCTACCAACGCGCGAAGCAGAACTACTCTTTCAAAGCTACGAAAAGCATCAACAATTAGAGATACTCTCTGCAACCCGTAACCCAAAATCACGCGAGCAGCTTTATTATCTCGTACCTGACTGTACCGAACTTATTCAGGAAAGTACTACCGAGGATGTACTCCAAGTCCTTGATACAATGCTCGGTACAGGACTCGCCTCGGTCCTATTGCCGTGCCTCTCAAACGAACAATTTGAGGAACTCCTTGACATCGCCGTTTGGCGGGATGGAAAACTTGATGAAGAGTCATTGGACCTCTGGCTTTTTGAACTTTCTGAATGCGAACGGGACGACCTCGGACGGTTCCTCAGAGAACTCGACCTCCGATTATTAGCAACCCTTCTCCACGGACGCATCACAGTCAAAAGTCAATACACCGCTATGTTCCTCGAAAATGAATTGATGGACCCAGGCTCGCCTGCAATTGACTATGCCGACGAACGCGCACGGGCAATTTGCGATGCCATCTGGGAAGCAGACCATGAGATTTTCGGAATACTTATCAACGAACTCGCTGATATTGATGCCGAGGGCAATGTCGAAGCTGAACTCGCTGCTGTTTTTGATGCCGCAAAAGCGGATAGAGCCGAACGCGTCCAGGCGCGTGATAAGGAAACCGGTATTGATGTCACCGAAGCCGATCTCATGGAAAAGGTCGATTTAGAATCACTTACGCTTGATGAGGATGACGACGACGATGCACTCGACAACAAAGACGAATAGATTCTCCCTTGTAGCGGATGCAACGCTTGATAGCCGTCTCTTCCTCGCACAGGCATTGGCACACGGAGATACTCTCGACGGCATTCCGCGTGAACAGGCGGATACGCTCTACCAGAACATCGCCGCTATTGCCCACAAACTCATCACAATGAAGACGAAAAACCTCTCGGATGAGTCGGCACTCCGAACGCACATTCAAACCGCATTTACGCTTACCAGTCTTGGATTAGAATACGGCAGCAAAGGCGATCTTGACAAAGCAGTTCGTCTCCTTCGCAAAAACCGGGTCGTCAAGTTCTTCCAAATCGGCAATACGTTAACAGAAAAGTTGTTAGAGAGAGCACGACATCTTTTGGACAACGGCGCAATCCTGCCCCCTACATCGGATGAAGAACGGATTCTCGGGGCAAACTACACGGACATGGAAACCGAAAGCATCCCAATCTATACACAGACGGAACTCGAATTTCTAAAGGCGTTGCTCACCTATAGGACAACGATTCGGACGCTTCAGGTAACAATCAGAGAGGCGGATTTTCCAAGAGCATTCATCCACTTGGCTGAGGTTGACACCATTGATCGGCAGCTGGCGTGCATCGAGAACCGATGCCACTACGTTCACGCCTTACCACAAGAAAATCTATTCGCGCTCGATCCGCCGCTTAGCATTTTCCCGAATCCTATTGAGCAGCTCACGCTTGGATTGATAGTTAACCTTGTGCTGTATCGTCAAATTGATTTCCAGTTAGACGCAGATACCCGGCAGGACTTCCACGAACTTGCTTACGTTGACGGTGAAATTCGACCTTCTCTCCGACAACAGCTGCTCGATTGGGTCTCGCAGTACCTTGAGCAAGGACATCAACCGGAGGCTGTAAGAACGTATGCTGTCTCCTATTGGGACGACTGCCTTCGGACTGAGGGGCAAAGAATCTCCGCTGAATAGATTCAGCGGTCAAGTGACCGTCGCTTTGCTTCTGTAATTGCCCTAAGTGCTCGCACAGTGCCCATGTCGTTCAACGCCCGTTCTGCCATGCGACGGAGATCTTGATCCGGTGAATTCAGTGCCTTAACCAATGGATCAACCGCTGGCGTGCCTATCCGAATCAAAGCACGGACGGTAAGTCGACGGACGTTCCACTCCGGATCGGTGAGGGAGGTGATGAGGGCTGGAATGATTGTATCCAGTGGTTTGCCGATTTCGCCTAACGCATAGGCGGCATTCAGTCGAATATCCGCTGACGGTGCTGCGGTTAAGGCATCAATAAGATACGGCACGGCGGGTTCACCTATACCCTGAAGCGCGACCGAACCGACAACGCGGACTGTCTCCTCTGGATCGGCGAGGGAGGTGATAATTGCAGGCACAACGCGAGCCGTCGGGGTCTTAATCTCGCTGAGCGTCCACACGGACATCTCACGAATCTGAGGATTTTCATGGGATAACCCTTGAATCAGGGCATCAATCGCCGCGGGGCCCATCTCGACTAAGGCTTCTCCTGCTTCAGTGCGACGAAACACTTCTGTGTCACCCAGTTGGTTAACAAATGCTTTTGCCCGTTGATCCTCTGATTGGCATGCCATCAAGCATAGAAACATGGAAAGTAAGAAAAAGCGTTTCATAGGTCATAAGTATAGCACAGTTCTCTGCTTTTTGCAAGTGAGGCTCTTAACCAATAACCAACAACTGACAACTAATAACCAGTAAAAGGAGAGGCGCGGACTTCGCCACGACGCGAAAACCGCCAATGAAAAATGCAATTAGAGACAGCGACATTTGGCGCAGGTTGTTTTTGGTGTGTTGAGGCAGTCTTTCTACAACTGAAAGGCGTTCATGAGGTCATCTCAGGATACACCGGCGGAACGACTGTCAACCCGACTTATCAGGCAGTATGTATGGGAATGACCGGCCATGCTGAGGTGATTCAGATTCAATTCGATCCGAGTGTTATCTCTTATGAAGAATTATTGGAAGTCTTTTGGCACACGCACGATCCAACAACCTTAAATCGCCAAGGTGCTGATGTCGGCACCCAATACCGTTCGGCGATCTTCTATCACACGGAAGAACAACAACGCATCGCTGAAAAATCTAAATCAGAAACGGACGCATCCGATTTGTGGAAGGCACCGATCGTTACGGAAATTACACCAAGCGATACCTTTTATTCTGCTGAAGATTACCACCAAAACTATTTTGAACTGAATCCAAGGCAGCCTTACTGTCAATTCATAATCCATCCGAAGATGCAAAAATTCACAAAAGATTTCAAGGACAAACTCAAAAATGACCAATAGACACATGCTGAAAACGTCCGTGATAAAACTCCTCCTCATCATCTCTTGTTTGAGCGTCGGCGATGCAATCGCCCAAGAAGCAACATCGCCGGTAGCCGTATCCGTTACAACAGCGAGACGCGGGACGATTGTTTCCGCTAAGCAGTACACTGGACATTTAGAACCACAAGCAGAAGTCCAAGTATTCGCCAATGTTTCGGGGAAAATTGTTGCATTGGGTGCAACAGTCGGACAAAATGTCGCGAAAGGCGATGTACTCGCAGAGACCGATTTGAGTGAAGCCACACTCGCTGTGATACGCGCAGAATCAGCACTGAGTAGCGCACAATCTCGACTCACGGCAACACAAGCAAACGCCCAAGGCCGCGTTGAGTCTCAGTTAGCCGTTGCACAGGAAACGCTAATGACGGCGCAGTCGCAGCTGACGGAAACGAAGTCACTTGCCGAGATGCGTATTCGGAATCAACTCGTGCAGGCAGAAGCGGCGTACCAAGCAGCTCAGGAATCCATCGAAAAATCGGAAACAAATGCAGAGCAGTCGTTGACACGGGCAAAAGTCGAACTCGACAAAGCACAGTTAGACTTTGAACGCACAAAGTCGCTTCATGAAAAACAGCACGTCAGTGATAGCGATTTTGAAGGAGTGGAAAACCGCTTGAAAGTCGCACAAACCCGCTACGAAGAAGCCGTCGTTACAGCAAACCAATTTCAGGAGGGTGCGAGGCATCCGTCCGTGGAAAGGGCAAAAGCAGAATTAGATGTTGCCCAGAAACTCGTGGAAATTCGTGCGTGGGAACGCGAGATCGCTTTAGCAGAATCAAAAGTTACACAAGCGCAGGCTGATTTCAGTGCAGCACAGAAACTGGTGGAAGCGAAATCGTGGGAACGTGAGATTGAAATCGCGAGCGCCTCGGTCCGTCAAGCCGAAGAACAACTTAAAATCGCGGGGGAACAATTGAGTGACGCTATCATTAAATCCCCGATTGACGGCGTTATCGCAACACGCCACTCAAATGTGGATGATTACGCGCTATCTGCCGCGTCACCTACGGGGAAACCGATATTTACAATAATCGGTGTTGATCGCCTCAAAGCCGTTTGGAGTATGCCAGTCGGGGATACACGTCGCATTAACACCGGCGAACTCGTTTTGATTTCCACGAACGCTGGCATTCAAAATATTGTCGGCACGATTGACTTTATCAGTCCAACGGTTGATCGTGAAAACAACACAGTGCTTGTCCAAGCAACCGTACCGAACGCCGCCGGATCCCTCTCTCATAATAGTGGTCTGAAACCGGGGGGCACAATCACAGTTTCCATCAAAACAGGCGAACGCAAAAACGTACAATTACTCCCCATGCGCGCCGTCTTACACATTCAGAACGGAAGCGGGACTATCTTTACTGTTAGGGAAAATGCAGCGCACCGAGAACAGATAAATGTTGGTGCTGTTTATGGTGGGGAAATCGAGATTACCTCAAGACTTATCAACGGAACACAAGTGATTGTGAGCGAACAACACCGGTTACAAGAAGGAACACCGGTGTCTATTATTCGTGAATAAAGACGCACCGTAGACTGGTTTTTTAATGGACCCAGTAGGTGCGGTTTCCCAACCGCACCGTTTTTTGTCAGAATAAGGTAGCCCCGACACCTATAGTTGCGGACAAGTTACTTCAACTCATCCTCGGAAATATCGTCGATGCCGGTGAGACTGGCGAGTTTTCCAGAGTATTCCCAACCGCCCTCTTGTACCTTGAGGCTTTTGATCCGGTCAATGACCGCCTTGCGGTATCCCGGGGAAAGGCGAATGACTTTGTGGAACTCGTCCTCCTTAAGTCCGAATTCTGCCCGGATTGTTTTCCATGCCAAGGGTCTCGAACCCGTTGTGTTAATCCGGAGCACCGCGATCTGAACCGCAAGTTTATCGCGATCAGCCTCGGTGGTCTCCTTCACATAACGGTCAGCGATGCTCAGTCTGGGCTCGCGAACCTGGCTTACAGCACCCTGAGGTTCTAAAACTGTGACAAACTCACTTGCTGCAGTTTCGTAAATCCCTTCGACGCTCTCCGTCAGGGGTTCAACGGTAATTTCCTCAAGTTTGGTTGAAATGTTGTTTTCACGCAATATGAGCTCATTGTCTACATTTACTTTCTCCGATATTGACTCCCAAATTTGTTCAATAGACTGTTCATATTGAAAGGCTGGAGAATTCTCTGCTTCCTCTCTGAGCCTCTTTCCATTATAATAAGTTACAGACTCTTCCAATTGTTTTCCAGAGGACTGCAAAAGTTTGATACCCATCTTTTTTTGTTCAAGATATTGTAACTCCTCAAGAATAACAAGTCCTGTTTCAACCTCCAATTTTTTCATATTTAATGCGTCATAGATATTTTCATAGTTAATAAAATCATCATTTGCCTCCGCGAGCTTTTGCAATTCTTTGTAGAGTTCTCTTATCGTTTCATCCTTTGGACACCCTTCAATATTTTGTTTACTTTCGTAGATGAGATGCAAGTACACATTTCTTGTTGATGTAAAAGCAGGTTGACACCGTTCACAGAATATATCTAAACTCGGAACAAGATGGCAGAAAACGAAATGTTCAAAAGGGTGTGATGATGTCAACGCAGAGAAGGTCGCATTTGACACCACAGCAGTTAACTCATCATTCTCAAGTTTTTCCAAAATCTCTTTTTCTTCCGCCTCAGTCATAGTTTCATAGAATTTTTCGATCACACCTGCTTTTTCTGGTAAAACATCTGTCAACAACTGATTAACCTTTTCTTTACTTTGGACATAGATAAGCGTGGGGCGTTTTTGTTCTAATAGATTTGAAAGGTAATTCTGTTTATCTGTACCGCGTCGATCAAGTATGCGGACAGAAGAATCCGTATCAAACGTAGGAAATATAGGTCGAATTTCTGATGTCAACGTTGCCGTCGTGAATAGGTCTGGCATAGCTGCAAGACGCGTCATAATATCCTTATTCTCGGCTTGTACAGCTGCGAGTTGGTCTAATACAATTGCCAACTCTGATTCGGTTTCCTTTAGTCTCTCATCTGTAGTTTCCAGACGCTTTTTATACCCCGCTTGTGCTGCTTCGGATTCTTCTAAACGTTTTTCCACGCCTGCCACGTCACTTTTAAGTTTGTTATGCCTCTCCTTCGCACTCTTCACCTGCCTATCTAATTTCTTACGTTGTTTCTCTTTTTCACCTATGTCTTGCAGAAGCACCGCGTTTTTTTCTTTATATTCGTTTTTCTCTGATGCCACAGATGCTAAGCGTTTCTCCGCTTCCGCAAGCGATTTTTTATATTCGGCACTGTCTTTTTCTGCTTTTTCGAGACGTTCTACAGTATCATCAGAAAAGAGCTCATCCCGGATAGCCTCAACTTCACGCTGTTTGTCAGAACTCTTGATTTTACGAAGCACCTCAGCAATAAGAAAAAAATATGCCCGAGTGCCTTCGGAATCAGCAGCTCCTTCATCTGGGTGTGCCCAACTCTGGTCCCGACAGTCCTTTATAAGCCAAAGCTGATTCCCAAACCCCTTGTCGTCGTCAAGTGGTTGTTTAAAAATATTTTCCCAATTACGAGTAACAAGCAGTGGAAAGTCATCAATGTCAATTATAGATTTTATGTCCTTGCCTGCGTTCAAAGCACTATCAATTGCATCCGCCCGCCAATCACTCACAGACTCAATAACCACGTCTTCAACCGTCGTCCCCGGAATCTGCCGTAAATGCAAGATAATAAACCCGCGCATGCAAGTACGATATATGTTTAGTGCTTTATTAAGTGCTTCTTGGTTGGAGTAATCCGGCGTGCTCACGTCCACAACCTCCACAGATATTTTCTCTTAGCATATCACCTTCCGACCGATGCGTCAACCCTAAATCAAAAAAAACCCTGCAGAAGAGGTTTCCAATCCCGTCAATCCTGTTATAATCCTGTAAATCCTGCTTCAGACAGACACCCGCCGCAACACATACACCCGAATCTGCTCCCACTTCCGTTTAGAGCGATGCGTCGCAACCCGCCTGTTAAAGGAAGTGTCCACCTTAAAACCAGCTTCCGCAATTATCGCTTCAAGATTATTAATTACCCTCGGTCCCGATGCATCAGCATAACCCAATAAAACCGTCCCATCAGGCTTCAAGAAATCTGACACCTGCGAAAAAAAGCGTTTCACCGTCTCCTGCTTCTCATCGTGAATAGCGAGCTCAGCACGCGTGCGAACACGGGCAACAACCCACGGCGCATTAAAGATAATCGCATCAAACCGATGTGAGGGAAAAGGATCAAATAGGTCACCCGGGGGCATGACGTGTACAGCGTCTGAATCTGTGAGAAGTCGTTGAAGGTTCAACTTCGTTGTCGCAACCGCTTCGGGAAGCAGATCAGATGCATATATTTCAACCTGTTCCCCCAATTCCTGTCGCGCCAACAAGGTCAAACACCCACTTCCACACCCAATATCCGCAACTATAGCAGGCGCGTCTTGACGGACATATTGCAACGCTTCTTGAAAACATTCAATCGTCTCCTGCGAGCGCGGCGCAAGGACATTCTCGGAAGCCACAAGCGAAGCATCAAGCGCAGGAATAGGATACGTATCCGCCAGCGCATTCTGAATCTGTTGGATTTTTGTCAGAGATAGGAGAAAAGGTTTTCCTTCGTTCGCGCCAGGAGGTTCACCGGCAAGTTCCAATAGGTAGGGGAGAACAAATGGTGGTTCAACTTGTAATATTCCGTCCGCATCCGCCCAACACATGAGGCGCGCTAAGGCTGCTTGCAAAGCACGGTTTGTAGATCTTCCGCGCGATTCTTTTCGATCACGTGATTTGACTTCACGCTGCGATTGTTGGACTAAATCCTGTTTGTGGCGTTGGATATAGTCCATAACAGCCGTAATCTGTTCCCATTGTCCTTCTACAACCGCAACGCCGCCGTGTCGGATATGTGTAAAAATCCGATTGAGATGTCTCAAGTCCTGATGCGCGAACAACTTGACGCGTGCCCGCGCGAAAACAGCCTCTCGACATTCAAGAGGAACATACAGTTCGCCGATATTACTAACGGAATAAAAAACACTGGAAGACTGGAAAACTGGAAGATTGGGGGAAGAGGTTTTTCTTTCATCCTTCCTTGTTTTCGACCTGCCAATCCTGCCCTGCTTCCAACCTGCTCCTGCTTCCATCCTTCTACTCTTCCATCCTTACCTACAGCATTACCAAATTATTTAGCGAATCGCTACAATCTCGCCAGTCCTAATCGATTCCGCCTCTTTATAGCATAACAACAACGCGTCCCTTGCACCGACCCCTGACAGTGCCGCCGGTTCGTTTTCCCAATCAATCGCGTCAACAGCGTATTGAAGTTCAGCAGTAAAAGCATCAATCGGATCAACATCTCCCAAATCCACCTGTTCGACCTCTCCTTCGTCATTCAGAAGTGTCAACGGCACTGCAGTAGACGCTTCACCCGCCAATGTCGAGAAATCATAAAGCAGTGTGGCATTTTCGAGATAGATTTCAAACCCGTGCGAGAAAGCACGTCCACGCTGCGTTGCCCCGCCAGATGAACAACTCACGGAAATATCTTTATCGTTGTAGATGTACTGTGTCGTCAAATACTCCACATAGTTAGCACCTACAAGTTTACCTTGCGAAAACACAGCGTCGGGAACGCCACAGAGCAATTGAATGAAATGCGTGTCGTGGATGTGCAAATCAATCCCCGGACCGCCACTTTTTGCGAGGTCATCGATATTTCGTGGCCTCCCCGGTCTGGAGGTGATACGTTTGAAATGTGCACCGAGCAATTTGCCGTATTTTCCTTCCTCGACCACCCGCTTCGCATACGCATATTCAGCGAAGAAAGGTAACACATGCGCCACCATCAGAAAACACGGACTTTGTAGCGCAGCCTTCCGCTCCACGCCTATCTTTTCCGCCAGTTCAACAAGCTCATTCGCATCGTCCATAGAGATTGAGATCGGTTTCTCAACGAGCGTATGTTTCCCAGCTGCAAGGGATGCCATACTGACAGATTTGTGGAGATGTGTCGGCAGACAAATATCAACCAAATCGACCTCTTCATCCGCAAGGAGCTCGTCAATCTCACTATATTTCCGGACGTTCGAGAGATCTTCCATACCCCCGCGGGGTCCAAAATTGCCCTGAATACCCGTCCAATCACCAGATAGTTTTTTCGGGTCGCGTGTGCAAATAGCAACCACTTCGGCACCGGTGGCACGCTGAATCCCATAGTAGTGGATCATGCCCATAAACCCGATACCAATAATTCCGATTTTTACCATTTTTTTCTGTCCCTATAGAAAAGGCACAGGTACTTCCCATTTTTTAAGGCTAACACCTGTGCCGTTCAACGTTTAGGACTTACACCCTCCGTAGGTGCGGTTTCTAACCGCACCGTTCCCGTAGTATGTAGCGTCTCTGACGTAGCAAGATAACTCTCTCAGCGCAATTTTGCGTCTGCCCTGATTTTTACGAAATTCTATGTTTAGCGACCAATAGTTGTCCGCTTAACATTGCCCCATGTTGTCGCAGCTTTATCAAGCGGCGAAACTGCGAGGAACCCTTCATTCATTATCTCACCAATCTCATCCTCACTCAGCGCACGCCGCCAAATAGCCGCCTCATCAATAGAACCGTTCTCGAAGGTATAATTCGGTCTGTCCTTAGAACATCCAATTCGCAAATCCTGGTCATTCGTGCCTTGGAAGTCAATCTTCTGGTCTTGCTCCGCTGCGACCTCACCATCCACATAAACCTTCATGGTTGCACCGTCATAAGTACCAACGACGTGATACCACGTATCCGTGTCCAATCCGTGTGGTTGACTTAATGTCGGTCTGGCGTTCCCCGTACCTAAGAACATATTGAAGTTCGCGCCGCCGTTAAAAGCACCGATACCGTAAGAACTGTGTTCGCCGCCGTTATGACAATTTTTATCGAACCACTGTGCATCCGTATTCCAACTTTCTTGATAAATCCACGCAGCCATTGTAATCTCGCCGGTGATTTTCAGTTCATCAGACGCAGGAACATTCACACAATCCATCCCCAGGGCAGTGATATGAATTGCTTTCCCGTATTTGCCATCCACAAAATCGGTATTCGCAATAACATCGGCATCAAGTCCATTGCCAGAATCATCAAGGATCGTCTTGCCATTAACATTGTCAAACGTGAAGTAAAGGACCAGCCCTTCCGCTAAATCTGCTGTAGCATAACCTACTGCTATAAACATCAGAGCGCAGCATAACGCTACGTAACTAAATATCCGTTTCATTCTATCCGTCCTCCTGTAAAGTCATCTTATACCTAAAGACACAAACTTGTTCGGAAGTGATTAGAGTGTATCACGGTAGCATAGAGAATACAACATATTTTTCCGCAATATCCACGTTAACCAGATGTAAGCACAGCGTTCATAAGTTCTTCCCATCTGCCTTCAAACTTCTCACCGAATTCGGCTTCCCCACCCGTTGCGAGCGGACCCCGAAGCATCGGTTTCGCTGCGTTATTCTTTTCCCAGAGTTCCTTACCACCGAAATCGTTGTGGAGGAAATGAAGCGCAACCCCAGCGCGTTCCTTATCAGAGCGGTTTGACTTCGTACAATGCGCCACACCATAACAGAAAAAGAGAACACCACCCGCTTTCAATTCAATCGGCACCGCACGTTCTTCAGGCGGATCACACCGAATGTGATGGTCGCTCAACGGGTCACGATAGTGTTCATACATCTCCCGATGGCTGCCCGGAATGACGTGCATACACCCATTCTCAACGTTCGCATCGTGAATAGCAATCCACATCGCCGTGCCACGTAATGGGTCCGCAATTTTGAAATAGGCATTATCTTGATGCCAACTCGTGCCAATACCGACTTTAGGCGGTTTCCAGAACGCCTGATCCAGTTCCAACATAAATTCATCGCCAATCAACTGCTGAACAGCAGAAATGACCTTCGGATGAAACGGTAACGCTTTGTGCAAATCGCTACGGTTGTTGAGCGGGATGACCTGAAGATTCTGCCTTTCGCCTTCATTGTCCCGTTGAGTCCCATCCGTTTGCACCGCACAGTTGATACCTGTCCCATTTTTGAGTTCCGTATCGTAAATCCGTTCCAATTCCAGACGGAGGACTTTCGCTTCAATCGGGTCGAAAAATCCTTCAATGGTAAGATACCCATCACTTCGGAACCGCGCCAACTGCTTCTCACTCAATTGCATGACTGAATCACCTTCCTTATTTTTCTTTTTTTGCGACTTTTGCGAATCCAGCGCGGTTTAAAACCACCCCTACACTTCTATTGCCTCTCGGCACACGGCACAATAATCGAATCCACCATACCGTGTAAAATTTTCTTATCCGCAGGACAGACCGCCGCTTGCATACCCCCGAGCGTCACCGTATCCCCCGTCACGAAATAGTACGGACGGAGCAGTGGACGACACGCCATCTCCTGAACCTCTTCGCGATCAAAGTCGTAATACTGCATCCGCACGCGCTCCGCTGTATGGAACTTCTGCAGGACGTATGGACTTCTCTCAAAATTCTCAAGACTGTTCTCAATAACGGCTACCCATTCTTCCGTCGGGATGTCGTGTCCAATCGCCACGCCACGGCTACCCCACGCCAACTCCGAAAAACCAGACGGTTTGATAACCAATTCCCGTTGTTTCTGCGTCACGGAACCGAGCTGCCGCCAATCCGTCAAAGCGTTCCCATCCACCTCTAAATTAGGAATCACGGCATGCGGGGGCAGCGGACGGGCATCGACAATCCATGTCTCTGGAATCACATCTTGTAAAAAGGGATAACTTCTTTTGCCGAGTTGACGTTTCCAAAACGGTTGAAGTGTAGGATGATGGAAAAGCGCGAGGCACAATTTCTCTTCTAAGTAGGATTTCGGGGGTGGGGTCATAACGACGGTGCGTTTCTTCGCACTATAGAGCATTAACTCGGCTTTCGGGATATTGAGCAGATCAAACAGTTCGTAGAAACGGTATAACACATCAACTGCTACCCGACCCGTTCCACTCTCGACCAGCAACCCATCTTCGGTAAAAATTACTTCATGGGGCTTGACAGTAAAAGCTTGTAGCCCGACTTCACAAAGTGCCGAAGCCAGCCACACCATCTCTGCCCAATAATCTTCGGATTCATCTGAAACAACGATTGCGAGTGCTGGATCCTCTTTCTTCGCCAAAGCGCGGATCATCTCCGCATATCCAGTCACCATGCCGTCGCTACCGCCAATGATAGCATAGCCGAGTTGCGCATATAACCGCGCCAGACAGCCTGTCCCACCGATGAAACCCGGTATCGAATCAAGTTCTGTAATCACCATCCGATCACCCGTCGGGAGAATATCTGGACGCAGTACGCCGGGCAGTTGACTCTTAAAACGGTTCATCCGTCCATATTGGATAACCATCTCCGGTTTCCCGAATTCCAAGTACTCAGCCACCCATGCGGGTTGAATCCCGCGAACGCTCTGTGAATAGAGTAGGTTGCATGCCCGATAAAAATTTAAAAGATGCGAACCGAGCTCTTCAAACCATTTCAAGTCTGTTTCAGAAATCCAAAACGGTTCTGGCGAGATACGCCACGAAGTATTGCAATCGGGATGGACCTCCCGCTTTTCGCTTTCAAATAACTTTGCCTTCGGAATTTCGTCATTAATAAATAGACATTTCTGTTTGGCATCCAAGTGTTCTGTCCTTTTTTATAAGTTGTCGGCTGACTACTGACCGCTGAAAATGGCTTCGGCTTTCGGAGCGAACGCCCTGACGGCTGACTGCTACGGCAAAAAGACCTGCTTAACAAAGTCAATCTGCTTTTGTGCAGCGATTGTTTGCAAAACGTGCCGAGGTACAGGACTGTCCACATTAATAAGGGTCACAGCACGCTCCCACAAGCGGGAACGTCCGACCGTCATATCCGCAATATTGATCCCGTGCTCTCCTAAGATTGTCCCCATCAGACCTATCATACCGGGTTGGTCGCGGTTATAGATGAGGAGAATATACCCTGTCGGTCTTACATTTATATGAAGTCGATCAATGCGAACGATACGGATATCTTTTCTGCCGAAAGCAGTACCTTCAATCACTGACTCACCTTTGTCCGTTGTAACCGTAATCGCCAGCGAGTTCGCAAAATCCGCCTCCGTCTCGCTCTTCGTTTCTGTAACAGAGATGCCGCGTTGCTTCACCAGAAAAGGCGCGTTTACGTAGTTAACGTCCCTAAGCACGGGTGCCAAAAGTCCTTTCTGCAAAGCAACTGTCACCGGTGTTACATCCTCCTGCTGGAAAAGACTACCGCTATAGTGGATTTTAATCGCTGATATTCGTCCCTCAACAATCTGCGTGTGAAAACTTCCAATTTTCTCGGCAAGTTCCAAATAAGGGCCGAAAATATCAAGCGTTCGTGGATCAATCTTGGGCTGATTCACAGGATTGGCAACGGGCAGTCCGCGAAGTGCGTTCATCACCTGCTGTGCGACTTCAACAGCAACATGCTCTTGTGCCTCAGACGTTGATGCACCGAGGTGTGGAACAGCAAGGAAATTCTCTAAGTCCAATAGGGGTGTATCGGTTGCGGGTTCGTCCTCAAAGACATCCAGCGCAGCACCAGCAAGTTCGCCTATCTTCAGCGCATCGTAAAGCGCAGCTTCATCGATAATGCCCCCGCGCGCGCAGTTAATCAGGCGGCAGCTCGGTTTCATCAGCGCAAACTCTGACGCGCCGATACTATGATAGGTTTCGGCGTTCAGGTGTGTATGAACAGAAATGTAATCCGACTCTCTAAATAGCGTTTCCCGATCCACAAGCCGAATGCCCATTCTTTCCGCTGCGCTCGCTGAAATATACGGATCGTAGGAGATGACGTGCATCTCAAAGGCTTGTGCCCGGTACGCGACTTCCCGTCCAATCCTACCGAGCCCCACAGTGCCAAAAACCTTCCCGTACAACTCAACGCCAATGAAATCGTTCCGGTGCCAACTCCTGTTTTTCAGCGAAATTCCTGCGGGCACTATATTCCGCGCCAACGCCAACAGCATCGCAATCGTATGCTCCGCCGCCGCAATTGTATTTCCTGTTGGCGTGTTAACGACCAAAACACCGTTCCGTGTCGCCGCTTGTACATCAATATTATCCACACCAACACCCGCACGCCCGATGACTTTCAACCGCGTCGCGGCATCAATAATATCCTTTGTTACTTTCGTCGCACTTCTGATAAGTAGGGCATCGTAGTCAGCAATCCGGTCCAGTAATTCTTCCTGCGAGAGATTCAGGCTAACATCCACCTCAAAATCACCACTCGCTTTTAAAACATCCAAACCTTGCTGTGACAGCAGATCACTGACCAGCACCTTGTTCATAAGCCAGGTCCCTCCACCATTCGCGTCGCAAACTACCTCTAAATTATAGCACGCCTCGCCTCCCCTGTCAATAGCATTTTTTAGAGCAGTCAAATTGTTATCGCGCCCGTCCACTGCTGAAATCAACTGCTAATCGCTAATAGCCAATCGCCAATAACCAATTTTACAGGGCTATTTAGTTTTAAGAGTTAAGTTTACTTATGTAAAGCCTTCACGCTTCCGGAAGCCCGAATTTATTCGGGACAGCACACTTTTCCCCAACAAGTTGGGCATCCGGATGTAAATTATTGGAAAACTGAATGGCCCTGCCAATTTTACATGACACATTTTTTTTAATATGGTAATATATACGCTAATACATTTCGTGCATCCTCAGAATGCACAAATATTACGTCAAACACGGAGGCATAAATATGTTAGGCCTTGGTCCATGGGAATTACTAATTGTGTTGGCTGTTGTGTTACTCATATTCGGCGGGAAACGCCTACCTGAACTGGCGCGCGGACTCGGTAAAAGTGTCACAAATTTCAAGGAAGGTCTCAACGAAGAACAGTCAGAGGAAACCGAAACCACAACACAAGCACAACAGAAAAATGGAATACCCCCAAAAGAGAAAACCGGATAGAAACGCATTGATTCTACTATCGCTATTCCTACTTTAAATTTTGTAGGTGCGGTTTGGAACCGCACCGGATAGAATATTACCTTTAACTGGTAACCAACAACCAATAACTAACAACTAAAAATGAACGACAAATTACCCGATTTTCTTCAGAATGTCATTGAAGAATACCCCGAAGTCTGGAAAGCCTATCAAGCATTAGGTGAAGCGTGTGGTACCGCCGGTCCTCTTGACCCAAAGACAGCGAGGCTCGTCAAACTCGCATTGGCTATCGGTGCCAAATCTGAGGGTGCTGTACATTCGCACACCCGCCGCGCCCTTCGAGAAGGTATCACGAGAGAAGAAATACAACAGGTCGCACTCCTCGCAATAACTTCCATTGGCTGGTCCTCGAGCATGGCTGCCCTGTCTTGGATTCAAGATGTACTGGACAAACAGTCGTAGTTCGCTCAGGAAAATCGGTATGGAAACAGGTCATAAATACCACCAATGTCTCCGTGCAGTTCTGATACTGACCACTCTTTTGTGGTTCATACCCGCCGTCTGCAGAACCGAAACGACAGCAACGGTTCAACAAGGCGTGGAATACGCCAAATTGCGGCTCTATCCACAAGCAGTGGATACCTTTAAATCCATTCTATCGCAACAACCCACAAACGCACACGTACGCTTTCAACTGGCGAACGTCTATAAACTGCAAGACGAATTGGAATTAGCAATTCAGACGTTCAATAAGATTCTCAAAATTGCAAATCCAAGAGATCCCTCCACAAAGGACAGGCTTCACGGATTAACGCATCTCGCGCTTTCTGAAATCTATTGCAAACAGAGCAAGCTGGACATCGCGGAACAGCACGCCAAAGAAGCCGTTCAGAGATGTCCGACCGAGGCAGACACACATTACCGACTCGGTTATATCTACACCCACCAAGCGAAGTTCGACGAGGCACACGCAGCCTTCAAACACACCCTCGCACGCAACCCCGATTTCGCCGAAGTCTACGAATGGCTCGGTTTGATTGCCCTCATGCAGCACAAACCGCAGCAAGCCGTCGAACACTACCAGAAAGCAATCCAGAAAAAGCCATACATTCAGAGTAACTACTATAATCTCGCTAAAGCATACCGGCTCCTCGGCAATACAACGAAAGCAATGGAACAACTCAAATTGTTCGAGCAGATGAAAACCTACTACGACCGGACCTATGCAATCGAAGGTGCCTTGGCGGAAGACCCTACGAACACCACCCTCCGACTGAAATTAGCAGAGATACACCTTACACACAAGCACATCACTGCAGCAATCACGACATATCAGGCACTGATTCGGTTGAATCCAAAGTCTGCCGTCGGATACGACAAACTGGCGCGACTCTACATGAATCTCCATAAGCCTGAGCAGGCGATTCCGCTCTTTGAAAAAGTCCTTGAACGCAATCCTCATGCTGTAGAAGCACACGTCCGACTCGGTTGGCTCTATACCCAACTAACGTCGTTTGACAAAGCAGAAGCACATCTACAAGCAGCAATAGAAAAAATGCCACAACTTACGTTGGCGTATCACGGATTAGCCGAAATTTACACAAAACAAGGGCAGTTTCAGAAAGCGATAGACCTCTACCGGCATATCACACAGATTGACCCAAATGATAGCGACGCCTGGGAGGCATTGCAGAACTTGGAACGTTCAAAGTAAGACACGCAAACACCGCGCTGAACCTACCCTTATGCAAAAAAACGACCCTAATAACATCAGACACGCCTATCGCTTTTTCGCATCAATAATTACAACGATATTCATAAGTTTCCAATATTGCGCGCCCGTGTCAGCGGAACAAATCTTCGTTGATGTCACCGATTCTGCAAGACTGACGTTTGTGCATACCGACGGCAGGAGCGGTTTGCGGCTTTTCAACGAGTTCCTCGGATCTGGTGGCGGATTCTTTGATTATGACAATGATGGCGATCTCGACATCTATCTCGTCAACGGCGCAATTCAAACAGATAGTCGATCAAACCAAGCACAACCCAATACGCTTTATCGAAACAACGGCGACGGCATCTTTACCGATGTCACTGCGGAAACAGGCGTGGGCAGCACTGCCTATGGTGTCGGGGCCACCGTCGGCGATTACGATAACGATGGAGACCTTGACCTCTACGTCACCAACTTCGGTGAAGACCAACTCTACCAAAACAACGGAGACGGCACATTCTCAGACCTAACAACTCACGCAGGTGTCGGCAATCCGAACTGGGGCACCAGCTGCGCTTTCGCCGATGTTGATAACGACGGCGATCTCGATCTCTATATAGCCAACTATGCCCTATACACACCAGAGAACGACATCCGATGTGAGGAACGAGGCGTTCATGTCTATTGTGGACCCCATGCGTATCCAGCAGCTCACGATACTTTCTATAAAAACAATGGAGACGGCACATTCACGGATGCATCGAATCTATACCAACCACCAAACTTACATCCACAGCACGGGTTAGGTGTAACATTCGGGGATTACGACACCGACGGCGATATAGACCTCTACGTCGCAAACGATCAAAATCCAAACTTCCTATTCCAAAACAACGGGAACGGCAACTTTTTAGAACTTGCATTAATTTCGGGGGTGTGCTATAATGATATGGGGAAAGAGGAAGCCGGAATGGGAACGGATTTCGGTGACTACGACAACGACGGCAGACCCGATCTGACTGTCAGCAACTATCAGACGGAAACTAACACTGTCTACCGTAACCACGACGGCACCTTTTTCACCGACAATACGATCACCTCAGGCATCGCAGAAGTAACACACGGCTACTTGGGATGGGGCATCAGATTCTTTGACTACGATAACGACGGACACCAAGACATCTTCGTCGCCAATGGACACCTGATGGATAACATTACTGCCCTTGAAAAGCACGTCAGTTATCCTCAGAAAAATCTGCTGTTCAGAAATATAGGCGACGGCACGTTCGTGAACGTTACGTCAGAGACGGACGGGTTGGCTCTCAAAAAAGTGAGTCGCGGTGCTGCTATCGGTGATTATGATAACGACGGAGACCTCGATATTCTCGTTACCAACTGCAATCAACGTCCAGACCTGCTCCAAAACATCGTCGGCAACCAGAACAATTGGATACAAATCCAAGCCGTCGGACAAAAAAGCAACCGCTCTGGAATTGGGACAAGAATTAAGGTCGTAACCGGAACACACGTCCAATATCGGGAGGTGCAGAGTGGCGGGAGTTACCTCTCTTTCCACGACCTGCGCGCCCATTTTGGCGTTGGCAAAGCGGAACAGATTGAACGCCTCGAAATTCGCTGGACCAGTGGACACATCGACACAGAGACCCATTTGCCTGTCAACCAACGGTTCATCGCAGTCGAAGGGCAAAAGATCGTTCCTATAGATTAGTGCTTTATCCATTTTGAATTTTAAGGATTGTTCATCGTAGGGGTGAGGTTTCCTCACCCGATGGCAAAACAGATACCCCTAATTTGAATCTGGGCAGGACACTAATTACACTAAAAAGTAAAATGCTCCTCTTGGCAGGCGGGTTTATATTTCGCCTTGCTTTGAAAGAGACTTTTATGTATGGAGGTAACATGAGAAACCTATCTATTATCCTAACTCTCATCGTGTTCGCGGCAGCTGCTGCCTACGGACTAAATGAGCCAGAGGAATCGCTTATCCTCTACTTCTCATTCGATGAAGTCGACGGGGACACCACTATCGATCATTCACTGTATGGAAACGATGGCGAAATGATGGGCGACCCGAAGCTTGCTGACGGAAAATTCGGCAAAGCATTGCAATTCAACGGTGAGAGCGACTGGGTTGAAGTCCCACACGATGAAATTCTTACCGTTGATGAGAGCGTAACTGTTATGGCGTGGATTAACACAGAACGCCATCAAGGGCCCGCTGCACAGCGGTGGCAAGGCATCGTTGCGAAGAGCAACGGCCCCCGCTCCTATAGTTTCTACACCGAATTTCCAAGCGAATGTCTCCACCTGAGTGTCGGGGGCGCAGGAAGCGTTTGCGACGGAAAAGTCGAACTTGATGAGTGGCAACACGTCGTCGCACAAGTCGACGACGGCACACACCGGTATTGGATAAACGGTGAAAATGTGGGAGACTTCCCAGGAAAACCACCCCCGCCCGGCAAAGCGGATACCGCCAACGTCCTCGTTGGGAAAACGCACGAAGGTAACCGCGAATTCCTCGGACTCATCGACGAAGTCCGTATCTGGAACCGCGCCTTGAGTGAAGAAGAAGTTCAGGAACAGATGGACATGGGCTTCTTCGAGATTTTCGCCGTCGACCCAAGCCAGAAACTTACGACGACTTGGGGACATCTGAAAACATCAGAACGATAAAACCTGCCGCGCGCTTTGGAATCGGGACTCCGCTTCTAAGCGCGCCTTCCGCTATCAAAACACGGAGAAAAAATGAAAATATTCCTCTCTATATTAGCAACCCTCGCACTAACAGCATCTTTCGTCTATGCTGCAGATCCGTCTGATGACTCGCTTATCCTCTACTTCTCTTTTGATGAACTTGATGGCGACACGGTTACCGATCATTCGCAGTACGGAAACAACGGCACTATCGCTGGGACCCCTGAGTTAGTTGCCGGACAGTTCGGTAACGCACTCAAACTGAATGGTGAGAGCGACTGGGTTACAGTACCACATGCTGATATTCTTACTGTTGATGAGAGCGTCACTGTCATGGCGTGGATTAATGCAGAACGTCATCAAGGGCCCAACGCCCAACGCTGGCAAGGTATCCTCGCAAAAGGTAACGGGCCACGCTCTTACAGTTTTTACACTGAATTTCCGAGCGAATGCCTCCACCTCAGTGCCGGTGGTAGCGGTAGTGTTTGTACGGGCACAGTAGCACTCAATGAATGGCAGCATGTTGTCGCCCACGTAGATAACGGCACACACCGGTATTGGTTAAACGGTGAAAATGTTGGCGAATTCGACGGTCAAAATCCGCTACCAGGAGCCGCTGACACCGCTGATGTACTCGTTGGAAAAACACACGAAGGCAACCGCGAATTCCTCGGACTCATTGACGAAGTCCGTATCTGGAACCGTGCGCTCAACGAAGACGAGATTCGCGCCGAGATGGATACATCACTGACACCGGTCAATCCACTTGGAAAATTAGCCACAACGTGGGCAACCGTAAAATCTCAAAGGTAATCAATTTGCTCTCGGCGTATTAAACCGACTTCCGACGGTGAGTAGGTAGTAGCGACTAACTGCTATCTACTCACCGCCAATTGCTAATTGCTGACAGCCATTAAAAAAGGAGAATCCATAACCCTATGAACGGAAAATTTATCGCGTCCGCAGACGTAGAACGGGACGAACTCGACTGGGGGACAATCGGGTGGCTGAGCCGTCCAGAAAGCACAAACGCCAAAGACATCGTCGCCATGGAGGTTAGCCTCTCCCCGGGATATGGACACGACTTCCATAAACATCCCGAACAAGAAGAGGTCATTTACGTTATAGAAGGCAGCGTCGAACAGTGGCTCGAAGACAAGAAACAGGTCCTAAACGTAGGCGACTCTGTATTTATTCCTGCTGATATGGTTCATGCTTCTTTTAACGTCTCCGATCAACCCGCAAAGTTGTTTGTCACGTTGAGCCCATCCAAAGGTGCAGAAGGGTACCAACTTATCGATGTGTACGATCAGGCACCGTGGAACACACTCCGATCATAACCGTTTAAAAATGCTTGGAACGCCAATATCTGAAACATCAGTGTCAATCCGTCAACGGATGCGCGAATTCTACGAGACATCGGAAACCTATAAGAGACTTTTAGACGCTCACGATGAAGACTACCTCCGACACTACGTAGAATTGGTCACCCGTCATGCACCCCCTCAGTCCAAGATACTCGACCTGGGATGTGGAAACGGTATCTCGGCGCGGTTACTCAATCAGGGAGGCTTCGATGTCGTCGGCACAGATATTTCCCCGCTCTTCCTTGAAGAAGCCCGAGAATCGGAAAATCCACGGCTCCAATACCACGT
This sequence comes from Candidatus Poribacteria bacterium, assembly GCA_028820845.1. Classification (NCBI taxonomy): domain Bacteria; phylum Candidatus Poribacteria; species Candidatus Poribacteria bacterium. Next base: position 3,225 of record JAPPII010000012.1, on the reverse strand, counting down.
CTGTGATGTGATGGAACTCCCCTTTGAAAGTGAGTCATTCGATGTTATCTGTTCCAACGAACTGATTGAACACCTGCCCGATGTCGAAATAGCACTCACCGAAATGATACGGGTCGTTCGCAAGGGTGGAAGGATTGTGCTCTCTGGACCGAACCTCTGTTCCCCCTTAATCCCACTCTTTGATTGGTTATCTTTGATGGCGGGCAAATCAGGTAGACCTGTCTGGGGTGAAACAAAGCAACAAGCACTGAAACAGTTTATACGAAACTGCAGGCTTCACATAAGGAAACGATTTTTTACGAAATCACCGAACTTTATCTACCGTGAACCCGATTTGCAGGCAGATGCCATCGGCGGCGACGCTGACAGCGCGTATTACGCCAGCCCTATTGATCTCGCCCAATTTTTCCGACGCAATGGATTCACTGTCGTCAAAAAGGCTGTCGGGTTCGGTACAAAAGGCAGAATCATCGCGGGTGCTTTCCCGTACCTGAGTCCTTATATCACTATGGTCGTCCAAAAATGAACATTCGCGCCGACGATTTTGTCTTAGAGATAGGAAGCGGTCATAACCCAAAAGCACGTTCCGACGTTTTGTGCGACAAATTCATAGAAGACGATGAACAGCGAGGCGGTAAAATCATCGCCGACCGACCGATTGTAGAAGCCGATGGGCAGTTTCTGCCCTTCGCAGACAACGCATTCGACTATGTTATCTGCTCACATATCTTGGAACACGTCGAAGATCCGAGACAACTTATTAGCGAATTGACGCGTGTAGCGAACCGCGGCTATATCGAAACGCCGTCTGAAATCGGCGAGCGGATTTACGGATGGCACTACCATAACTGGATAGTCAACCTAATTGACAACCGTTTGATACTACAAAAGAACAGCATGAGTCCTCAATTTGGACAACTTTTTCATACACTGGCGGCGAAAGATAAATACTGGAAGCGGTTTCACATTACGCATCACAACCTCTTCCTCGTCCAATACGAATGGGAAGGCGAAATAGATTACGAAATACGACAAGGACAAAAGTCTCCGCTCAATCTGGAATGTCCAGAAACCCTTGAGAAGTTCGTCGCGGCAGGTAAAGAAACCTCGGCACACAGTCAGTGGTTACCGCTGCTCAAAAGCGCAGTGCCACGGAGCATCGTTTCCCGTGCCAAATCGCTCTTAAGAAAAGGAAACCGAACCCGTCAAAAAAAAACATTACAAGAAATTCTCGTCTGTCCGCAGTGTAAAGGCGAAATCATACAAGAAGAACAAAGTTTCTACTGCAAAACATGCGAGCGATGCTACCCAATTATTGACGGAATTCCTCGGTTGTGTTTATAGATGCCAGGCGTTACCCTTGCTATCTTCAAAGCTTTCTAAAGGAAATGAAAAAATAGAATGGAAACCAATACAAACAACATAGAAGATCGAAATATCGTGATTATTGGCGGCGGCACCGCCGGTTTTGCCGCTGGTATCTATACCTCCCGCGCCATGCTTGAACCCGTTCTTATCACAGGCGACGCACTCGGCGGGCAACTCTCTTTGACGCTTGACTTGGAAAACTATCCCGGGTTCTTCGGCAACGAAGCCGGTCTATTCATACAAGGCATGCAAGAACAGGCAGAACGGTTCGGCACCGAAGTCAAATTCGACACCGTAACAGCCGTTGATTTCTCTCAACACCCGTTCGCCGTTACAACCTACGAGAAAGAGTACCGCGCCAAATCCGTAATCATAGCCACGGGTGCTTCTCCGCGCACCCTCAATGTTCCCGGTGAAGAGGCATACGGCGGACGCGGTGTATCCTACTGTGCTACGTGTGACGGGTTTTTCTTCCAAGACCAACGACTCATCGTTGTCGGTGGCGGAGACGCAGCGTTAGAGGAAGGCATCTTTCTTACCAAATACGCATCCGAAGTATACATCGTCCACCGTCGCGATCAACTCCGAGCAAGTCAGATTATGCAGGAACGTGCCTTCAAAAACGACAAAATCAAGTTCATCTGGGACACGATCGTGAAAGAAATAAACGGCGATACGGAAAAAGTGACGGGTGCAACCCTCAAAAACGTCAAAACCGGCGAGACGCAACGATTCCCGATTGACGGTGTGTTCATTTTCATAGGACATATCCCGAACACAGAACTCTTCACAGATGTCATAACTATGGACGAACAAGGATACATCGTTGTAGACGATATGCAGCGTACAAACATAAACGGTATCTATGCCGCTGGTGATGTGCATGACCATGTATTCCGCCAAGCGATTACCGCTGCCGGTGCGGGTGCTGCAGCCGCTATCGCCGCTGAAAAGTTCATCGCTGAATTAGAGAACCGCGCCTATCCGGGGAATTGATCCCGGATTAGGTGAACCGTAAAGAAGGTTGATATTCACCAACAGACTAAAGTACAATTGTTGATATGGCTTACATCAGAGAGCAGCCCGATCCAGACTTTGCGTCCTTGCCGCACGGTAGATACGATATTGTGACCAAAAATGCTTTGCAGAAATTTCCTGAAGACATTTTGAGGACAATCTTGGGACGCATTGATTTTCAGGTTGTAGAATTTGTGGAAAGCGAATTCACAAATGTTGAAATTCGCCGGACAGACAGTCTTATAAAAGTACGACTTGACGATGAACTCGTTTTGGCGCATATTGAATTTCAGGTAGGCGATAGTACAGCTGTCGAAATGGCGCGCCGCAACGTAGGCTATCTCGGCAGATGCTACGAACGATACGGCTTACCAATCCTTTCTCACGTTATCTATCTCCGCCCGAATGCCGGGCGGAATGATCCAGGCGGTTACAGGCAAGACGTGCTGAACTATCGGTTCATCGTTGAGTACAAAGTGATTCGTCTGATTGAACTTGAGGGTCAATCTGTTTTTGACGCAGAAAATGCTGGACTCATGCCGTTTGCGCCGTTGATGCAGCCTCCAACTGGTATGGAAGGGCTCCAATGGGCAATTCAGTGTAACGAAAGAACAAAGACACTCTCACTCGCTGCAGATATTCGGAGCAATCTCCTCGTATCACAATGGGTCATGAGTGGGTTAATTCATCCGCATCAAGCAATTAGTAGTTTTTTATCGGAGGCAGTCATGCGAGAATCTTCAATCTATGAACACCTTTTACAAACAACTGGAGAAGAACGTTACCAACAAGGTATACAACAAGGTATACAACAAGGTATACAACAAGGTATACAACAAG